>JAAVFY010000075.1 GCA_014800515.1 Bacteroidales bacterium | reverse complement strand
CGTTTGAAAATGGCTTTCATTGTATTAACCATTTAATAAAACATACTTACTTAAGAAAAATTAAACGATATAATAACTCAGTAGCTTTGAAAGTATCTTAATATGATATATGCGGCTAATTTTGGCCATCTAGACCTTGTCTCTCAGTCGCTTAGCTCGCTAAGCTCCTTCGCTCCGTGGCCAACCTGTCTCAAAATTATCGCGCATCTATCATATTATTAATTGTTCTTAGCTACTTAAAAAATAAGAGATAGAAGACTCAGAGAGAATTGGTGGCCGTATCCGGGAAGATCACCACCGGACGGAATCCTTCAGCCTCCTCGGGAGTCATGAGAGCGTATGTCATGATAATGACCACGTCTCCGGGCTGGGCTTTGCGGGCGGCCGCCCCGTTAAGACAGATCACACCACTACCCTCCTGCCCAGCAATGACGTAAGTGTCGAATCGCTCGCCATTATTGTTATTGACGATCCAGACTCTTTGTCCTTCGAGAATACCCGCTGCCTTGAGAAGGAGCGAGTCGATAGTGATACTGCCGATATAGTTGAGATTCGCCTCGGTGACCGTCACCCGGTGAATCTTAGATTTCATCATTTCGATTAGCATGACTTATATCCTTTCAAAAAAATTGGATATTTATATAGAATCAAGACTCAGGCAGACTCCTGCGGCTTGCGGTAGGCGATATTGTCAATGAGTCTGACATCGCCACAATACACTGTGATACAGCCCACGACCCACGGGGATTCCTCCCATTCATCTACAGGGAGGAGCGTGCGGCCATCGACGATTTCAAAATATTCCACCTTCAAATGGGGCACGGCGTCAATACGCTCCACGACAGAATCGTGAGTGGCTCTCACGGAATGAGTCAGAGAATATTCGATACTGTCGGCGAGAGCACGATGAATCTCCGGGGCCACTTCACGTTGCTCGGGAGAGAGAAGAGCGTTGCGCGAAGAGAGCGCGAGGCCATCGTCGGCGCGCAATATGGGGCAAGGCACAATTTCCACATCAATACCCTCGCTTCTGACCATATTGCGAATCACGGCAATCTGCTGGAAATCCTTTTCACCGAAATAGGCACGAGTAGGCAGACAGAGGCGGAAAAGTTTTTCTACGATAAAGGCCACTCCCTGGAAATGGCCCGGACGCATCTTGCCCTCCATCACCTCCGCAGCCTGCCCGAGATCGAACGACTTGCGAGGGGAGGCATCGAGCCCCTCCGGAAAAATCTCCTCCACCGAAGGAGCGAAGACGGCAGCTGCGCCGGCCTCGGCAAGGAGTTTGAAATCCTGTTCTTCGGAACGCGGATAAGACTCAAGGTCGGCCGGATTGTTAAACTGCACCGGATTGACAAATAGAGAAACGAGAGCAGAGTCATTGTCGGCCACTGCTCTTTTGACGAGCGAGATATGGCCGTCATGGAGAGCACCCATAGTAGGCACCAGGCCAATCGAGCGATTGTCAGCTCTCAGAGAAGCCACGTATGAGGAGAGATCGGCTATGGTTCTTATTATCAACATTGCTGATATGATGAAAATGCAAACGCAGGGAGAGGGCTCAGACCCGGTCCCATAAAATGATTCAGAATGCAAAATTAGTGAAAAAGATATAAATGCGGACACTCCGGTCAAAAAAATATACTCCTGATTCGCAAAAATTTTGTAACTTTGCAGCGGAATCCGTGACAACGAAGACCATTACGCGGGAGGGGTTCCGGAGCTTTCCACCCGTAAGAAGAGAAAGAAATAGCAATGAGTAAGAAAAGAATTCTTTTTATAAATCAAGAGATTGCGCCATATCTGCCTGCGGCGGAATTTTCCACGCTCGGACGCGAGCTTGCGCAGGGAATACAGAAGCGAGGTTTTGAAGTCAGAACCTTCATGCCAAAGTTCGGAGCCGTCAACGAGCGCCGCAACCAGCTTCACGAAGTGATAAGGCTGAGCGGAATGAACATCATCATCAACGATGCCGACCATCCGCTGATTATCAAGGTGGCCTCGATGCAGCCATCGCGCATTCAGGTCTATTTCATCGACAACGACGATTATTTCCAGAAGCTTGACAGCGATGAAGACGTGTATGGGAGCAACCGTCCGGACAATGACGAACGCGCCATCTTCTTCGCACGCGGCACGATGGAGACTGTGAAGAAACTGAAATGGGACCCCGCCATCATCCACTGCTCCGGATGGATGACAGCATTAGGCCCCTTGTATCTTCATCGTATCTGTAATGACGACCCGGTGTATAAACTGACCAAGACAGTCTATTCAGTGCTTCCAGGAGAAGTGACCGGCGGCCTCAACGAGAATATACTCGCAAGAATGCGTGCTGACGGGATTCCGGCACGCGACCTGAAGAAATTCAAGGGGATGACACCCGACACCAAGCTGCTTCACAAGATAGCGATAGAATACAGCGATGCGGTGATTTTCTATGAAGAGACACCGGATCCGGAATTACTTGAGATCGTGCAGGCACGGGAGATTCCTTACATCACCGGTGTGGAGCTTAAAGAACGCGGTCTGGACGCATATTCCGACCTATATAATAAATTATCGCCCAAATGAAACTGACCCGTATCGCACTGCCGGCCTTCCTGCTGCTGGCCATGACAGCGTGTGACGATGACACTTCGGTCATAGGGTCCAGCTTATCAAAGGGGGAGGTGGTCATCACCATCGATTCCATCACACATGCGGTGGAGGCCTGGCCCGAATATAGACCTGAGTATGACTCACGCAGTTCGAGCACCCTTCTCGGCCGGCTCTCCGTGGATTCCTACGGAGATTTGCGCTGTAGCTTTGTGGCACAGTTGCTGCCCTCGACTTCGCTCGGCATCCCCGACTCAATTATGGCCAACCGCGTAGATTCGCTCAGAATGATGGTGAGAGTGGCCCGCGGAGGATTCACCGGCGATTCGCTCGCTCCGCAGCAGCTCAAGGTGTATGCCCTCACAAAGCAGCTACCCTCCGACCTGACCAACAAATTCGACCCCACCGGTTATTATGATCCCGAGTCACCGCTCGGTGTACGCACCTACACGCTGACGGCACTATCCAAGACCGACTCCTCCTTCTATAAGGATAAATATATCGATATTCCGGTAAAGCTTCCCGACTCCTACGCTTCACGCATATTTGAGGCTTACCACACCAAACCCTCACTATTCGCGTGGCCTTCCACATTTGCTCAAAGCTATCCCGGCATCTATGTGGAGCAGACATTCGGCAGAGGCTGCGTGGCCAATCTCGCTTCCGTCAATTTCTATCTGTATTATCACTATCCTTATCAAGAGCCATACACGGAAGATGGAACGGTGAACTATCGCATAGTGACCAAGCGAGATTCTGTGTCGCTGCTGACAATTGCACCGGAAGTGACCAGTGCCAACTGCATCACCTATCGACCCGGAGCTGAGATCGAGCGACTTGCAGGCGAGAAGAAAGCGCTTATCACCACCCCCGGCGGCTACGTGACAAGAATGAAATTTCCGGCCGACGAAATCATAGCAGATTATCGTTCGCATGATTCCAGTCTCGGAATTGTGAGCAGACTTTCGTTTGAGATACCGGCGCAGCAAGTGACCAACAGCCACGGCATCGGGATACCCACCACTCTTCTGATGGTGAAGACCTCCGAGCTTGCCTCCTTTTTCAATGAAAACAGAATACCGGACGACAAGACCTCCTTCTGGGCTAGGTATAACTCCACAACAGGCAGATACAGCTTCACCGGCATGCGCGACTACATACTCAGCCTGATGGAAAGCGGACAAACGCCTTCGGAAAGCGATATGGACTTCACACTGGTGCCTGTGGCCATCACTACGGAGGAGGAGACTAACCTGTACACACAGGAAGTGACTACTTACGTGACCCGATGTGCACCCTATATGCAGAAGCCCTCAATGGCGATACTTGACACTGATCACTCAGTGATAGTATTCACATACTCCACCCAGACGATGAAGTGAACACGATGACACTGACATCATTCTTGCTATTCAGTCTGCTCTCCTTTCTGACAGGCACCACCACACCGGGAGAGAAAGCCGGGGCAGAGTTGCTCTTCGCCGGCGACGCCATGCAGCATCAGGCCCAGCTCGACCAGGCTCTGAAAGCCGGCGGAGGGAAGACCTACGACTATTCCGACTGCTTCCGACTGATAGCACCAGCCGTCACATCGGCCGATTATGCCGTGGTGAATCTGGAGGTGCCGCTTGGAGGCGGACCGTCATATTCAGGATATCCTTGCTTCTCGGCTCCCGACTCCTACGCCGTGGCATTGAAGGATGCCGGCTTCGACATGATGCTGACAGCCAACAACCACTGTCTGGATCGCGGCGACAAAGGAGCGAGGCGCACAATCGCAGCATTGGACTCCCTCGGCATAGACCAGATAGGCACCTATCATGATGCAGCCGACAGGAATCGGAGAGTGCCCTTCATAAAAGATATAAAGGGCATAAAGACGGGATTTTTAAACTATACCTACGGCACCAACGGGATAGAACCGAAACTCGGGACAGAGGTAGCACTTATCGACCGCCAACGGATGGCGGAAGAGATCCGCAAGACCCGTGAGGCCGGAGCCGAGATAATAGTAGTGGCCATCCACTGGGGAGTGGAATATGTGCTTCGCGAGAACGCCACACAAAGGTCATTGGCCGACTTTCTGGTGGATCAGGGAGTAGACCTCGTGATAGGAGGTCATCCTCACGTGATACAACCTATGGAGATACGCCGCAACGAGAAGGAGGGAAAGGATGTTCTGGTGGTATACTCTCTCGGCAACTTCATCTCCAACATGAAGACGGCAGACACCCGCGGGGGTGCACTCGTGAGGGTGCGTATCGAACGCGATGATGACGGCAAGGCACGGTTGGCCGGAGCCGTATATGATACATTTCTCTCCGCCAAGCCCGACGGGCTTCCCAACTTCATGGTGGTGCCCTCTTCCGAGACCCACCGCCTACCCGGCGGACAGCGGGCATATTGGGAACTCTTCGACCGTCAGGCCACGAAGATTTTCGACACCTATAACAAAGGAATCAACAGACAGAAATGATACAAGTCAACAACCTTGGTATGCAGTTCGGGAAAAGAGTTCTTTTCCAGGATGTGAATCTCACCTTCAACCGTGGCAACTGCTACGGCATAATCGGGGCCAACGGAGCCGGCAAGTCGACGCTGATGCGCATTATGTCAGGCCAGCTCTCCCCCACACAGGGCACAGTCACCTTCGGGCCCGGCGAGCGACTGTCGGTGCTCAGCCAGGATCACTTTGAGTTTGACGAGTGTACGGTCATCGAGACGGTGCTCCGCGGCCACACCGTGCTCTGGGACATCATGCAGCAGAAGGATGCCCTCTATGCCAAGCCCGACTTCTCAGATGAAGACGGCATCAAGGCAGCCGAACTCGAGGAGAAATTCGCCGAGCTCGAGGGCTGGAACGCCGAAAGCGATGCCGCTGCCCTTCTCAGCGGACTGGGAATCAAGGAAGACCGCCATTATATGCTCATGAAGGACATGAGCGCGAATGAGAAAGTGAGAGTACTTCTGGCCAAGGCCCTCTTCGGAAATCCGGATAATCTTCTGCTTGACGAGCCCACCAATGACCTCGATCTCGAGACTGTGGCGTGGCTTGAGAATTATCTGGCCAATTTCGAGAACACAGTGCTGGTAGTGAGTCATGACCGCCACTTCCTCAACGCCGTCAGCACCCACACGCTTGATATAGACTTCAACAAGATATCACTCTTCGCCGGCAACTACGACTTCTGGTATCAGTCGAGCCAGCTCGCACTCCGCCAGCAGCAGGCAGCCAATAAGAAGGCTGAGGAGAAGCGCAAGGAACTTCTGGAGTTTATCCAGCGATTCTCGGCCAATGTGGCCAAGAGCAAGCAGACCACCTCACGCAAGAAGATGCTTGAGAAACTTAACGTGGAGGAGATTCAACCCTCTTCGCGTCGCTATCCGGGCATCATCTTCACTCCCAACCGCGAGGTAGGCAATAAGATTCTTGAGGTGAAGGGACTCAAAGCAAGCGTCGATGGCGAGGTGCTCTTCGATGACGTCAATTTCCAGATAGAGAAAGGCGACAAAGTGGTCTTCCTGAGTCGCGACCCACGAGCCATGACTGCCCTCTTCGAGATCATCAACGGCAACCGTAAGGCCGATGCCGGCGACTATGATTGGGGACAGACCATCACCAAGGCTTATCTACCGCTTGACAACAGTGAGTTCTTCGAGTCAGACCTCAATCTGGTGGACTGGCTGTGTCAATACTCCAAGGATTCTTCCGAAATCTATCTGAAAGGCTTTTTGGGCAAGATGCTCTTCAGCGGTGAGGAGGTGCTCAAGAAGGCGAGCGTGCTCTCCGGAGGTGAGAAGATACGCTGCATGATAGCCCGCATGATGCTGACCGATGCCAACACACTCGTACTTGACTCCCCTACCAACCATCTTGACCTCGAATCGATTCAGGCCTTCAACAACACTCTGCAGAACTTCAAGGGCGTGATACTTATGTCAAGCCATGACCATGAGTTTATCCAGACCGTCTGCAACCGTGTGATAGAACTTACTCCCAACGGCATCATCGACAAGATGATGGATTATGACGATTATATCGTAGACGAGAAGGTGGCGGCCGCCCGCGAACGGCTCTATGGAGAATAAACCCACCTTATCCCGGAATTATATTGAGACAACAATGGTAAAACATATAGTGATGTTCAAGCTCAAGGGCACGCCCGAAGAGCGTAAAAGAGTGGCAGAGGAATTTGCAGCGGCGATCAACGCCCTGCCGGCGCAGATTGATGTGCTCCGCTCTGTGGAAAGCGCAATCAATTCCAACCCTGCCGAAACTTGGGATGTGGTGCTGACAGCCACACTTGACACAATGGAGGATGTGGAAAAGTATGCACGCCATCCGGCTCATGTGGCTGCGGCCGCTATCCTCGGACCGTGGAAAGAGAACCGTGCGTGTGTAGACTACGAAACCGGCTGCATCGGCTAAAAAATTGAACCATCCTGCATGAGTAGACATTATAATGTCAGACGAGGGCAATTCAGCCTCGCCTGACATTATTGTTTTAACCTGACGATTATTCACAGCACATGAAACCCATATCCATCGCGACAGCCGCACGGCAGCAGTCAGAAGAAGAAAGATTTATAAAAATTTCCACGCTCGCAGGGGGAGTTTCCATAGGTGCTCTCATTCTTTTTGGTCTCTCCTCATGCAGTGACGACAAAGAGTTGCCACTTCCAGAGCTGACGGAGAAGACCTATACCGGAGCAAATACGCTTCGTCTGACCTACGATGGCTATGATATGCCCGGTAAGTCGGTGACTGTGACACCCGGGGAAAATGGCGCAGCTACGCTCACATTGTTCAGCGAATTTGACCTGTCGCAGCTTGACCTGAAGGGAGTGTCCGGAACAATACCGGCTCCCGGAGTGATACCCGGAGATATACGCACTGTTCTCACGCCACAGCTTACGGGCGGCAACGGCTTCCGCAGTTTTAACGGCACGGCCGACACCGGGAAAGTGAGTTTCTCTTATTCCGGCAAGATATATGCCGACAGTCTGGTGATGAACGTGACAGACGCGCGCCTCGCAGACGTCACCCTTGACGGAATGGCATGGAAACTCGCCCCGCTGACAAAAAAGAATGATGGTCTCGGCTATGAATCCCTACCCTTCCATATCGTATGGGAAGCCCACCCGATAGAGGGGATTGACATTCCCCTCTCCGAGATACTCAGAGTTGCAGTGACTGTGCCTTGCATACCGGTGTATCACGACACTGCCTACAGCTCGATAGCCCAGCTCCTCAGTCAGCTTATACAGACTGTGAAATGGATGCCCGACGGAAATATCATTGTGACCTACATAAGCACCGTCGGAGGAGCCACACGTATAGCCACACTCAACGGCACCACCCTTCAATACACGGTTGAGAATCCGCAGTATTTTAAATTATATGTGAATCCTCTTTCTGTGGCGGGGTTAGCTCTGACAAGCGGAGTCCTGACCGGCGGTGATCTTCCGCTCTCCGACAAGCAGCTGGAGAGTATCCTGCCTGTTGTGAAGCAGCTTGTCGGCAAACTTGCTCCTCAGATAGCGGGCGGTATCCCTTTGGCATTCAGCAAGACTGAGAACGCATTATCAGTCTATGTGGATCAGAATCTTGCGGTGCCCGTGCTTCAGACCATTCTGGAGACTATACTCAGCGATTCGTCGAGATTGCAGCTCTTCATGGCCGAACTTCAGAAATATCCCGAGATTGCCGCTCAGATTCCTGAGATCATGAAAGTGATCCAGCAGCTTCCCGCTTATATTGAGCAGACAACCCGATTTGAGTTTGGATTTGATTTTATCCCCTATAAGTAAAATTTCAAAAAATTCAATTCTGAACCCTGTTCTGGGCACAGATAAAGCGAGATAACTCATTGAAAACTCAATAGTTATCTCGCTAATCTTTTATTCAACTGGCAAATTACTGGCAAATGCTCAATTTACAGCTCGCCTTTTGCCAGTAGATACGCATAGACGGCATTAGAGAGTAAGGGCGCATAGTCATCACCTCCATAAAGGAAAGGTCGTTTATTTATTAATATTTATTGCTGTCCGATAAAACTCAGATAGAGCAATAATGTATGGCTCGAACGCTGATTCTACAGCGTTCGAGTCTGCTT
>JAAVFY010000074.1 GCA_014800515.1 Bacteroidales bacterium | reverse complement strand
AGCGAGCTAAGCGACTGAGAGACAAGGTCAAGATGGCCAAAATTAGCCGCATATATCATATTAAGATACTTTCAAAGCTACTGAGTTATTATATCGTTTAATTTTTCTTAGCTACTTATCTCCGGAATGGGACTGCCCATACCACTCTCACCGGGACATTCTGTCCCTGAAGTTTACCCGGAGTCCAGTTAGGCATCCTCGACAGTATTCTCACAGCCTCCTTATTCAAGGTCTTCTCTACGCCGCGGAGCACTGCCACATTGCTGATATTGCCATCCGTATTCACTACAAAAGAACACAACACTCTTCCTTCCACTCCCGCCTGATAAGCTTCCGCAGGATAGCGGCGATGCTCATTAATATAGCTGACCAACTTACAGTCGCCGCCGGGAAACCGCGGCTTTTCTTCCACATAATCATATTCATATACCTCCATATAAGAGGTTGACCCGTCGGCGGCTACGCCTACGGCTACCCGACATGTCTGAGCCGGGAGGGTCTGTGTGGCCGAACCTGCAAGAAATCCGGCTGCGAGTATCGCCAAGTAACGAATTGTCATTTTCTCAATCTCTGTCAGGAGAGCGATGTGTGAGGGCCTCCGACGCTTATGCAGTGCAAAAATACCACTTGTTTGTGGCTTATACAACATTTAAAACTTCCTTAACACATCACTAAGCCTATTTAATGTTTATTCACAATTATTCCTTTTTCACTCTCTGAAGAGAAGCGTTTCAGCCCCCCTCTCAAAAAATTGTGAGATGGCCTCTTACAATACTATCGCTTTTTTCTACGTTATACGAAGAAGAGATCATGAAAGCAAAGCAGCCACTCCGTTTGGGCCTTTCGGCCGTCACTCTGATGTGTTCTCTCTTTGGGGCAAGAGCCCAGGAGGGCAACACCGCATACGAATTTCTCAATATCCCTACTTCTTCGCATGTGTGGGCGCTCGGAGGTACTAACATTACCATCATCGACGACGACGTCACGCTGACCGATGCCAACCCCGCGCTTATTGGTCCTGAAATCGACATGCAGGTCGGTGTCAATTACATGCTCTATATGGGTTCGTCCAATTTTGCGGGAGTCCGATTCGGAATGGCAGCCGGTGAGCACGGGGCATGGGCCGCGGGAATCCGTTATCTGAATTATGGATCCATGACGGAATATGGGGTTGACGGAGTGGCCATGGGCTCTTTCTCCCCGCAAGATCTCGTAGTGGAGGGCACATGGTCTCACGATATTGACAGCCGGCTGCGTGGAGGCATCAATGTGAAGATGGTGTATAGCAATTATGCCGAATACTCTGCCTTTGCCATGGCCGCCGACCTCGGCATAAATTATTATAACGAGGAGACCGACCTTTCATTCTCGGCAGTCCTTAAGAACATGGGAGGTCAGCTCAAACGATTTAATAAGGATTATGACCGTCTGCCCTTCGATATCCAGTTGGGATATATGCAAGGTCTCGGCTCATCCCCCTTCTCGGTCTCCATCCAGGCCAGTCATCTCACCAAATGGAAACTGCCTTACTACACCCACGATAAGGACGACCCCGAGAAGCAGCAGGTGCTCAAAAGCAATTTTGGAAGCGATCTCTTCCGCCATCTCATTTTCGGTATTCAATACCAACCCTCCGATTCCTTCTATGCCGCGCTTGCCTACAACTATAAACGAGCCACAGACATGAGCGTCTATCAGCGAAGCTTTTTGTCCGGATTTTCCATTGGTCTGGGTCTGAACGTGAGGGCATGGAAAATGGGAGTCAGCTTCGCAATGCCTCATGCCGGAGCCTCATCCCTGATGCTCAACCTCAGCTGTGGTCTCGGCGAACTCCTTTAGCATCCGGAGGCGCATCCGGCCAATCAAGCCCTGATTCTCAATCATACTTATGGGAAATTAAGGCCCCATGCAAAGAATTGAATGTCTGCCTGACAGAATGATTCAACCTTATTTGCGTAACATAAAAATAAATAGTAACTTTGCAGCCGATTTCTGCAATCTCTGGGAGGACATGGAAGCCTACCCATATTGCAGGCTAACCAAAATACAAAATAAAAATGGACTTAATCAAAATCGCAGAGGAGGCTTTCGCTACTCCCAAGAAGAATTTCGACGAGTTCGGTCCCGGTGACACTATCACTGTTGCCTACCGCATCAAGGAGGGTAACAAGGAGAGAATTCAGCAGTATCGCGGTGTCGTGATCCGTATCAACGGCCACGAAGACAAGAAGCGTTTCACTGTTCGCAAGATTTCCGACGGTATCGGCGTTGAGAGAATCTTCCCCATCGAGTCTCCCTTTATTGAGTCGATCACAGTCAACAAGTATGGCAAGGTGCGCCGCGCCAAGCTCTACTACCTCCGCAATCTTACCGGCAAGAAGGCTCGTATCAAAGAGCGCCGCGTGAAGAAAAGCAAAGAGGCTTGATTCTCCGGAATCCGACTGCAATGCATAAGAGGGGAACGCCGCCTGCGCGGAGTTCCCCTCTATGTTTTTTGTGAGTTCAGCTCCCCCGGATGCTCCGGCTCTCATAGTCATATTCCCGACTTGTCCCGGTGTTAACATTTTTTGTGAGTGATGGAGAGAGCCGTCAGGTCATTTAAGACGTTATATTCTTGTGGGATGGATTTTTTAAACATTAAGGTTATGTCAAAAGAAAAGAAAGCACTTCTAATTATTCTCGATGGATATGGTATCGGCGATCATAAGCAAGACGACGCCATCTTTAATACGCCTACTCCCTATATCGACTCCCTGACAGCCGAATATCCTCATTCCAAACTGCAGGCCAGCGGCGAATTCGTCGGTCTGCCGGATGGACAGATGGGCAACTCCGAAGTAGGCCACCTCAATATCGGTGCAGGCCGAGTGGTATATCAGGACCTTGTGAAGATCAACCGCGCGATAGCCGACGGTTCATTTGCCGAAAATCCTGAGGTGAAAAGCGCATTCTCGTATGCCCGGGAGCATAATGTGCCTATTCATTTCATGGGTCTCGCCTCCCCGGGAGGAGTACACTCTTCGCTCAATCATCTCTATGCGCTCTGCGACACAGCTCAGGCCTACGGTCTGGAGCGGGTGTTCCTTCACTGCTTCATGGATGGTCGCGACACCGACCCCAGGAGCGGCGCAGGCTATCTCTCCGAGATCCGTGCACACTGTGAGAAAAGCGCCGGTGTCATAGCCAGTGTTATCGGTCGTTACTATGCCATGGACCGTGACCACCGCTGGGAGCGTCTTCGCGAAGCATATAACCTGCTTGTAGACGGAGAAGGCCGCAAGACAGACGATGTGGTCAAGGCCGTGGAGGAATCATACGCTGAAGGCGTCACCGATGAGTTCATCAAGCCGATAGTAAATACCTCCGTCGACGGGCGTATTGGCGAAGGCCATGTAGTGATATTCTTCAATTATCGTAATGACCGCGCCAAGGAGCTCACCACAGTCCTCACTCAGCATGAAGAAGACGGCATGAAGCCGATCAAGGATCTGCAGTACTATTGCATGACTCCCTACGATGACTCTTTCAAGAATGTGCATATCCTCTTCTCAAAAGGCGATGTGCCTATGACTTTGGCTGAATATCTTTCATTAAAGGGCAAGAAACAGCTTCACATCGCCGAGACTGAGAAATACGCTCACGTCACCTTCTTCTTCAACGGAGGTCGCGAAGAACCCTTCGCAGGAGAAGAACGTATTCTCGTGCCTTCGCCGAAGGTGGCCACCTACGATCTTAAGCCCGAAATGTCGGCTCCGGAAGTCACTGAGAAACTCGTCAAGGCTATTGACGACGAGAAGTATGACTTCATTGTGGTGAATTTCGCCAACGGAGATATGGTCGGACACACCGGTGTCTATCCCGCTATCCAGAAGGCAGTGGCTGCACTTGACTCATGTGTCCACGATGTGGTGGAGGCGGCCAAGGCCCACGGCTATGAGACTATCATAATTGCCGACCATGGCAATGCCGACCAGGCGATGAATCCTGACGGTTCTCCCAACACCGCTCATTCGCTGAATCCCGTGCCCTTCATCTATGTAGGCTCGAATAAGGATGCGAAGACAAAAGACGGACGTTTGGCCGATGTCGCTCCCTCGCTCCTTCATCTCATGGGGCTGCCTCAGCCCGAGGAGATGACCGGTGACAATCTGGTAGAAGACTGATCTTTCAATCCCTTCTGAAATAATAAAATCTCGTATAGTCCCATCATCGGACTATACGAGATTTTATTTTCCCTTTCCCCTCGATCTTTCTCTTTCCTCCTCTCACGAGCCATATAAAGTGTCGGAAAGGAATTTCTCCAGCTCGATACTGTCTACTTTTCGCGGAGTCTCTCCCTTCATTGTCACAGAGATATTACCCGTCTCTTCACTCACGACGATGCACACGGCATCAGTCTTCTCGGTCAGACCCACGGCAGCCCTATGGCGAAGACCGAGATGCTTGGGGATATCCATCTTATGGCTCACAGGGAGGATACAACCCACAGAGGCAATCCTTCCTCCCGCTATTATCATTGCGCCGTCATGAAGAGGGGAGTTCTTGAAAAATATATTTTCAATAAGCCGCATATTGATGTCCGCATCAATTTCATCACCCGTCTTCTCATAGTCGGTCAGAGAATTCTCCCTTTGAAAAGCGATGAGGGCGCCGGTCTTCGATTTATGCATGCTCATACATGCATACACCACGGCCAACACCTGAGCATGTTGCTTACTGTTCTTCTTGTCCGCATGACGGAAAATCTTCTTGAAATTACTGAGCCTGCCGTGCGTGCCGATGTCTATCAGGAATCGTTTTATCTGGTCCTGAAAAATAATCACGAGAACTATAAGGCCGATTCCCATGAATTTATCAAGGATCGTACCCGTCAGGCGCATATCGAGTATTTCCGAGGTCACCACCCATATCGCTGTGAAGGCCAACACACCGTAAAACAGACTGAGTGCGCTGCTATTCTTCATAAGTCGATACAGATAGTAGAGCATCACTGCCACTATGAGAATATCTACGATATCTTTTAATCCGAAGTCAAACATTGTAACGATAGATGTGCTTGAGGAAAAAGACTTTGAAGTTAAGTAGCTAAGTAGCTAAGAAAAATTAAACGATACAATAACTAAGTGGCTTTGAAAATATCTTAATATGATATATGCGGCTAATTTTGGCTATCTTGGCCTTGTCACTCAGTCGCTTAGCTCGCTAAGCTCCTTCGCTCCGCGGCCAACCTGACTCAAAATTATCGCGCATCTATCATATTATTAATTGTTCTCAGCTACTTACTTATTTAAATGAGTTTTCTCTTTCCGGATTATAATGAAGCTGACAACAACTTCATACACCTCTTTATTTCATTGATTGAGAGCAGCAAAAAGCTTTACACATTCAGCAGCCTCGCGTGCGTCATGAACCCTTAGGATAGAAGCACCGTTCATCAGAGCCACCATATTGAGGGCCGTGGTGCCGTTCAGACTCTCATCCGGGGTGCAATCGAGAGTGCGCCATATCATCGATTTGCGTGACAGTCCGGCAAGTATAGGGCATCCCAGCAGCCTGAATTCACGCAGATCGGCCAGCATCCGGAAATTTTGCTCCGTAGTCTTCGCGAATCCAAATCCGGGATCGATGATCACATCAGCGATGCCGGCGGCTCTCGCACCCTGAAGAAGGAATGCCAGTTCGGAAATCACGTCGGCTGTCACATTGTCATAGTCGGTGTGATTCTGCATGTCTGACGGTGTGCCGCGCGTATGCATGAGGATGTAGGCACATTTGAGAGAAGCCACAGTGGCCCACATCTCATTATCAAGCGTGCCTCCCCCGATATCGTTGATAATCTCCACGTTCCAATCCTCCACACATCTGCGGGCCACAGCTGATCTGAAAGTATCGACCGACAAGACCACATCCGGGAAATCACGCCGCAGAATCTCGAGCGCGCCGGAGAGTCGGCGATATTCCTCCTCCTCCTCCACGGTGTCTGCGCCCGGGCGCGTGGAATATCCTCCTATATCGAGCCACTCGGCTCCCGCCGTGAGCAATGTCTCGGCGCGGAGTCTTATATCGTCCGCCGATTCCGTGCGGCTTCCCCGGTAGAAACTGTCGGGCGTGACATTGATGATGCCTGCCACCACCGGCTGGCGATATTCCCTGAGCTCTCCATGAAAATTGAGAGTCATGCTGAAATCCTTCATTGAATTGTTTTTGATGTGTCTGCTTGGAAATGCGAAATTACGAAAATTTCGCGGTTTTTTACTAATTTTGCGTCTGAAATCAGAAATAGAACAATCCCTCAATTATGCAGGACATTAGAAACATCGCCATTATCGCCCACGTGGATCATGGCAAGACAACTCTCGTTGACAAGATGTTGCTTGCCGGCCATCTCTTCCGCGATAACCAGACCACCGGCGAACTGATCCTCGATAATAACGATCTCGAACGCGAACGCGGAATCACCATACTCTCCAAGAACGTATCCATAAATTATAAGGGTACCAAGATCAATATCATTGACACTCCCGGACACGCCGACTTCGGTGGCGAGGTGGAGCGTGTGCTCAATATGGCCGACGGCTGTCTCCTTCTTGTCGACGCCTTTGAAGGGCCGATGCCGCAGACACGGTTCGTGCTTCAGAAGGCTCTTCAGATGGGGCTGAAGCCCATAGTGGTCATCAACAAAGTGGATAAGACCAACTGTCGGCCTGATGAGGTCAATGAGATGGTCTTTGACCTGATGTTCAATCTTGATGCCACCGAAAATCAGCTTGATTTCCGCACTATTTACGGCTCGGCCAAACAGAACTGGATGTCGGCAGACTGGCGTGAACCTTCCGACAATATCACTCCGCTCCTTGATGCCATTATAGAAAACATCCCTGCCCCCGAGATTATTGAAGGCGACCCTCAGATGCTCGTGACGAGTCTCGACTACAGCAGCTATGTAGGCCGTATTGCCGTAGGCAGAGTGCATCGCGGCGTGATACGCGAAGGTATGGAAATCGCTCTCTGCCGCCGGGACGGCTCTGTGAGCAAGCAACGCATAAAAGAGTTGCACACCTTTGAGGGCATGGGCCGCAAGAAGGTGCAGGAGGTGGCCAGCGGCGACATCTGCGCCATTGTCGGACTTGACGGCTTCGAGATCGGCGACACCATTTCAATTCCTGAAAGACCGGAGGCTCTTCCGCGTATTGCCATCGACGAGCCCACAATGTCAATGACTTTCGCCATCAACGATTCGCCCTTCTTCGGAAAGGACGGAAAATATGTCACGTCACGCCATATTCAGGAAAGACTCGATCGCGAGCTTGACCGCAACCTTGCTCTGAGAGTGGTGAAGGGCGACACGGAAGACAAATGGTCGGTATTCGGCCGGGGTGTGCTCCATCTTTCAATCCTTATCGAGACCATGCGCCGTGAGGGCTACGAACTTCAGGTCGGCCAGCCCCAGGTGATTATAAAAGAGATCGACGGCAGAAAATGCGAGCCTGTAGAGGCCCTGACAGTAAACGTGCCGGAAGAATACAGTTCCAAGGTGATCGACATGGTGACGCGCAGAAAAGGCGACATTATCTCCATGGAGACACAAAATGATCGTGTCAACATAGAGTTCGCCATCCCTTCACGCGGCATCATCGGACTCCGCAACAACGTGCTCACCGCCACTGCCGGCGAGGCTATAATGGCCCATCGGTTTCTCGAATATCAACCCTGGAAAGGGGATATTGAACGTCGCACCAACGGATCGCTCATCGCTCTTGAGGCAGGCACAGCGTTTGCCTATGCCATCGACAAATTGCAGGATAGGGGACGCTTCTTCATCTTCCCGCAGGAAGAGGTATATGCCGGTCAGGTGGTGGGAGAGAATGCCAAGGACAGCGACATTGTGGTCAATGTCACCAAATCAAAGAAACTGACCAACATGCGTGCATCCGGTGCTGATGATAAAGCCCGTATAGTGCCTCCGGTTGTTTTCTCCCTGGAGGAGGCCCTTGAATACATCAAGGAGGATGAATATGTCGAGGTGACACCCAATCATTTGAGAATCCGCAAGATAATACTTGATGAAAATGAACGTAAGCGTGTGGCGCGCCACGCCGCCGACTGACGTCAGCCGCTATCGCCTTAAGAACTAAATGAAAGAAAAATATAAAAAAGAAAGGGCATTTTCCGGATTCGGAAAATGCTCTTTCTTTTTAAATCAGAGTTCGCATCATGCCGGGATCTACAGAATATGACTTCGCGCCATAGGAGATCATTTTATCCGGAAATCTCATCGTACTCATCTTTAAAGTGTCAGTTGGGAATGGCTCTCCATTCTTCTGACTAACAATCTAACAACTTAATAACTAAATCAATTATTGCATCATCCCTCCGTTCCGCTCACGCGGCGCCGGAGACAACCTGTGTGTTTTTCATAGCAATTATCACTTGCTTGTGTTTGTCTATAGAACATCCCGGACTCTATAAAAGTTCATTCATTCTTACTTCTTCTTCATATAAAAACCGTTGCTTAAAAGGGGTATGTGAGAAATATGTTAAGATTAAACGATAACCAACACAGTAAGTATCTACTTATCTGCGTTCTTACTTTTATACTTACCTTCACATCCTTTTTACTAATCCACCTCATTCCCCTTATGGAATGGTGTCGCCGAGGATGTCGCGGCATTGGGGAATGACATTTGGAGAGGTCGTCTTCGAGCGTCCTCTCCTTTTTTTTGAGCCTCCCTTTTTCCTTTTCCTGCGGTGGGTGTCTTTGGGTTGGGAGGCGGAAGCTGTGTCGGCGGGTGCAATAGCCGGGACGGGGGAGGAGGGAGGCGGCAGAGTGGAGTTGACACAACTGCGGTGTATGAACCCCGCTATTGTCACGAGCAGAGTGACAGCTACGAGCGCGATGACACCCCGGCGCTCTGCCGAGGTAACAGGATTGCGTGCCATGTGCCGGTCAGACCGTCTTAGAAGGGATAGCCGATCGCAAGATGAAATGCGAAGGCATCCTTGAAACGAATATTGAAGTAATGCGGCGTGCCGTTGTAGTAGGGCACGTGAAGTCCGTAGCCGAGGTCGCCTCTGATCACCATCATTCCCAGGTCGAAACGCAGACCGACACCCGTGCCGAGTGCGATGTCGCGCAGGAATGTCTTTCCGTTCAGCTGTCCGCCGGGACGGAGCGGATCGTTTTTCAGCAGCCATACGTTGCCCGCATCTATAAAGGCGGCTCCATGAAGAAAGCTGATGATGGGAAAGCGATATTCAGTGTTGAGCTCGAGTTTGAACGTACCGGTCTGGTCGAAATATCCGTTACGCTCACTTTCAGGGGCACGATAGCTGCCCGGTCCGATACTCCTGACGGTAAATGCACGGATCGAGTTGGCTCCTCCGATATAGAATTGTTCGGCGTAGGGCACCTCCAGGGAGTTGCCGTAGGCATGTTCCGCACCGATCATGATGCGCGACACAAGCCATTGATCGCTTCCCCTTATAAGGCGGCGACTGTAGACAAGTTGAGCCTGCCCCTTGATAAACTGCGAGAAGGGTGTGCCGAAAAGTTTCTTCTCTCCCCTGACTCCGCACGCACGGTATATGAGGTCGAAGAGATTTCCGGCCTCCGTGACTGTGGCGGTGAAGTTAATTCCGTTTATACGGGCCCGTTCGAGAAATTTGTCGAGCGTATAGGTGTAGCTCAGCTGAGGGATATACTGGCTTTGGAAACTCAGAGCCACCGACGGATTCATAGCCATAATGGAATCGAATTCCTGAGTGCTGTGCATCAGTTTCGTATAGCTTATCTTGAACGGAGTGAAAGAGTGATGGGTGTTGCGGGTGGCTTGCCAGTCGTAGGTGATGCCCATGTTGAACTCCGCCATCTTGAAATAATGCGGACGGTTGAGCAGGTCGATTCCAAGTTGCAGGGTGGTCCAGTTGAGTTCGCGGTTGCTGCGTCTTATAAACTTCGGGGCAAGCAGACGGGGAAATGCGAGAGAGGCGTTCAGACCCACTTCATAACTGTTGAAAACGCTGCTCTTTCCTCGGCCTGTCTGCCATTCGTAGGAACCGTCGAGCTTGATGGTGAAGCGTTCGCCGCCTCCGAAGAGATTGTTGTTTGTGACGCTCAATGAGAGTCCGGGTCCGATATAGGAGTTGGATTTGGAAGTGGCGTTAAGCTCGACAGAGGCCTCCATCGGGCGTTGGAACTGGGCCGTGATATAGACGTCGATTGTGGGATTTGCCTCAGTCGTGTCGACCGGGACAGGCTGTATCGTTATGTTGCCGAACATACCCATGCGTGAAAGCCTGAGCTGAGTGCGGTCCATATCGCGCACGGAAAAGAGTTTATTCTTGCGGAAGGTGATGCAGGAAGGAATCATGCTCGTGCGCAGATGAGCGGGACGCATCACTATTAGCTCCCCTTTGGCAGTGGCGATCGAGTCGGGTGTTCCCGGATTGCGGGTAGACCTGCGGAGTATGGTGGTGGTGATATTTCCCGTCCGATAGGCAAGAGTGGCCAGATGCGGCATATTGTCGGCGAGCGTAAGCTTCAGGGCGATCTTTCCGGGTGTGATGGTGCTGTCGGCCAGGAACTCGATATATTCCGGCCGCATATAGTAGTAGCCTCGGTTACGCAGACGGTTGACTATATCCACTCTCACCTGCTCCAGGGAATCCACACAGAAACGCTCGCCGCTGACAAGATATTCATTCTTGCGGGCCAGCGAATCAATGAAGTCGCAGAGTTTGCCGTCTTTACGATTGAGCAGGATAATGCTGTCGAGAAGATACGGGCGCCCTATATTCAGCTCGTAGTTGATCTTGGCTTTCTTGGGATTCTTCGGATTGACCACTTCCTCATAACTGACGGTGGAGCCGAAATAGCCGTTGTCATCGAGTATCTGCGAGAGCATGTGGGTGCGGATGGCAGGCTTGACATCTGAAATCAGCACGGGTTGCTTCGAGAAGTTGCGATAGATCCATCCGCCGAGTCCCTTTGTGGAATCATTGTAATGATTATAAATCCAGAGACCCGGTTGCCAGGGATTCCAGAAATAGGGGGAGAGAATCCCGAAAGGGAGCGAACCGTTGGGGGGCACGTTGACGGCTGTGTTCAGATTGGAGACCAGTCCATCCGGCAGACGTTCGCCGTCGGTAGGATTGATATTCATCTTCTTGACGCCCGTGTATAGCACCTCGCCTTCCTCAAGCCGAGATGTGACTGAACAAGCCCCTGAGAAAAGAAGAGAAGAGATAGCTCCGAATATGAGGAGTCGGCTCAATATAGTGCGTATGTTCATTATTTCTGATCGTCGTTAGCTTTGATGGAATCGTGGGTCTCTGCTGTTTTTCCGGCCGCTGCATCCGTTGAGTCAGCCGGAGTGGCCGCCACTCTGCGCTTCCTGCGGTTCTTGAAAGGATTGCGGAAAAGTCCGCGCAACGACTGAAGCTGGCGTCGCATCACAATACCTACACCCGTCTCCGTGATCTCTCCCTCGAGGATACTTTCATAACCCGTATGGCGGAAGAGTTTGGCAAGAATCGACACGTTCTGCGTTTGTCTCAGCATATATTCAAACGATATGTCGGAGATGAGATTCTGACTCAGATTATCGTCGGAGGAGGCATCTGTGGCATAATTGCCGCCTACCACGATCTTGAATTTATTGTTGAATAATGACTTTGACACCTGATATGAGTAGCTCATGGCCGTGGAGCTTTCGCCATCCACGGTGCGGTCATACTGGTTGATGCCGAACGAGAGGTCGACGCCTCTGATATTCTTGGCTGCCCAGGAGTTGAGAGTAGACGACAGATAGCTGTAGAGCATCGAAGTGGCCGGCGCGCCGTCGGTTCGTGTGCCCGGTCCGGTGTAGCGGCCGGTGAGCAGGAGGTTCATGGCTTGTGTCGACTTCTGGTCGGGGGTCATCGACTGTATTTCATTCTCGACGGTCATGTCGTCTTCCGTCGACAAGTCGAAGGTCAGACGCGGATTGTCAAGATTATTGCCCACATTTATCCCTATGTCGAAATTCACCTGTTGGGAGTTGCCGCCGTTGAGGATAGTCGCTCGCGTGACGTTATTGAGCTTAATCGCCAGTGTGGGATTCATCACATTTCCATTCCATGTTATGTGGCTCGAAGGCACGATTGTGACCATCTTCTCGCCGATCAGGGGCACTGCATACCGGGCATAACCGTCGCCTAAGGTCAGCGTGCCGTTAAGCCTCATGTCGCCCATGAAGTTCTGGAAGTAATTAAGTGTGCCGGAGGGGGAGAGCTGTGCCTTGCTCGTGCCGTTGTCCTGAAGATTGACCGTCACTTGCGTTCCCGGTGTGATCGTGAGATTGGCCATTATGCGCATCGCCATCTGCGAGGCGAGCGAATCCGTCTTCTCCACCTGAGTGGTGTCGGCAAACTGTACGAATTTCACCACGTTGCCCGTAGCCTGTTCCTGAAGCTGGCTGGGTGTCATGTTAAGATTGTAGTAGATGTCGGTGTTGCCTAAGATATTGGCATTCGCTTTTATGTCGAAGTGCTGCATCGGGCCCTTGACAGACGCGTTGAGATTCATGAAGAGTTTGCCGTAAAGGTCGGTGTGGGCACGTTGGTCATTGCCGACCAGCTGCACATTCTCTCCATTCATATCAAGATCAAATTTCATTTCTGAAAGTTTGCGTGCGTCAAAGGTGCCGTTGATAGTCAGCGGATTGTCGTTGACGGCGAAGATGTCAAACTTGTTGAAGCGCACAAGATTACTATCCACCGTGATCGGTTCGTTGTCAAATTTTATGCGTGTGCCGGCCATGGGGATATACGCGCTTACGGAGTCGCAGGCGAGATACCCGTTAAGCACCGGAGCCGTGAACGAACCGCTTAAGTCAAGTTCGCCATTGAGAGATCCGGCCAGCGAGAGCATGTCCGCTCCCAAAAAGGGATTGGCCACCTTCAAGGGGAATTTCGTCAGCGTGAGGCCCAGGTCTTCCGGTTTGAACCCGCCGGCGGCGGAGTCGGGCAGCAGGATAGTATGCAGCGTCAGTGCCTGCTGGCCGTTGACGTTGAGGGCGGCCCGGGCTTTCGTACGCCCGATGCTGTCCAGGCCGGCCATGGCGAGCAGTTGGAAATCGCCTACGTTTACTCTGTCGTAGGTGAGATCGGAGATATCGACCTTGCCTCGTCCCGAAAGCTCACGTTCGTTGTATCGCACACGCATATCGCTTGAGATGGATGCCGTCAGCGGGGGGGCGAACACCGACATCTTCAGGAAGTCCTGAATCTTGATATTGTCAAGATTGATGTGGAGCTCGTCGATGCCGTCAGAAGCTTTTTCCGTCATAAGCAGGATGCTGCTCTCGTTGCTCTTTGCAAGGAGATTGGCATCTATTTTTCCGTTGTAATGATATTCCACATGGTTGTCCGCATTAAGCGTCCAGGGCATATAGGCGATAGTGGCTTTCAAAGGAGTGAAGTGAAGGTCCACCTGATCGTCGCTCAGGGCCGCCGTCAGACCGAGTCGGTAGCCCATCTCGCCTTTTATGTTGTGTTGGGTAAGGGAGAGAGAGGCACGGTTGCCGCCGAAGTATCCGCCTATGCTGACATTGGCAAATTCATCAAGTGTGCCCGGACGATTGCCCATATTGACCCGATAGTC
Organism: Bacteroidales bacterium; assembly: GCA_014800515.1. Taxonomy (GTDB): domain Bacteria; phylum Bacteroidota; class Bacteroidia; order Bacteroidales; family Muribaculaceae; genus Lepagella. The sequence goes on along the minus strand of JAAVFY010000074.1, from coordinate 3,259 downwards.
CATAAGGCTGCCGCGTTGGGTAAGCGAAAGTTTCAGAGAGTCCACTCTCGTTGACCCGTCGCGTACGCCATACACGAATCCGTCGGCCCTTAAGAGAGAGTCGTTGGAGAGAGCGAAAGCCACGGTATCCACTCCTATATTCATCGGGTTGAGGAATTCGCTGATAAGTCCGCGCCCGGAGGCATTGGCATCAAGCCGAAAACGCGGCAGTCTTGCCTGCAGCTGCCGGATATCGAGATTGCGCCTGTCGATCTGAACCATGGTGCTGTCGGTCACTTCCGTCAGAGTCTGCATGAGTGCCTGAAGTCCGCTGTCGGCTTCAAAATCAAGAGTGGTCATATCTGACTCCACGTTGGCTTCCACACTGTAGGGGAGCGCACGCAGGCTTGCCGTCATGCCGTGGGGAAGGGAGATAAATTGATCCGGCAGTCTCCATTCTATGTCGGCCACTTTCAAGTCTACGTCATATAGCCATTTGTCGGGAGTCGCGGTGCCGGCGGCATATAGGGAGCCGCTTCCCCCGCATATATCCGGTGTGAGGCCGAGAGCCTTGAGATCAGCATGATTGATGTTGGCGGTCACATCGAAGGTGTATTGGCCATTATCGATACTTCCTGATCCATACAGATCGAAGTCGGCAAGCTCGTTGGGCGAACTGGCGGAGAGGGTGTAGACTCCGTTTTGGAGCGATACGTCGGCTTTGATGTTTGTCAGATGATGACCGTTGTAGTAAATCGAGAGAATGTCAAGCTCGGCTTCCGTGGAGGCTCGTGGAAGAAGAGGATTGAAGCCGCCTCCATGAGCTGACACATTCGCATCCAGCTGCCCGATGCCAAGTGAGGGCATGAATCGGGCCACATTGATGCCTCTTATTTTCAGGTCGGCGTCATATCGTTCGGAATTGAGTGCCACCTTCCCTTGGCCTGCCAGGTCGCCTGCGGAGGTGCGGAGGTCGAACACCGCGGCATATTCCTCCCCACGGGCATGGGCGGTGCCGTCGATCGTGAGCGTCGGGAGTTCAAAACCCAATGGTCCGGTAAACTTCTGAACTATCGACGGGTTGGAGAGCTTACCCTTCATATCAAGATCGGCCACAAGCCTCTTCATATCAAGCGGATTTCGGGCGGAGCCTCTGGCTTTAAGGTCGAAGATTCCGGCCATGGCAGCCTCGAGATTTGGCACATCCACATCAGAGAGTGTCCCCTCGGCGGATAATTTCAAAGTCAGCGGCGTGCGCTGAGGAAGTAGCCGTGTATAGGTCTTAAGGTCAGGCATGAAGGCTTCCACGTCCGGCAGTCCGATACTGGCATCTGCCGTGACATTGACAGGAGCCGAAGGCTGCATGGCCATAAGAGAGAAGGGTAGATCGGCTGTGGCGGATATTTTCGACCAGGGAGTGGAGACATTGAGATTGTCAAGGGTAAGTCCGACGGAATCTACGCGAAGCGTACCCGATCCTTCTGTCAGTTCAAGACCGCTGCGCTCGCGTCCGCGTAGTTTGTTGACAGGAAGCACCACTGTAGAAGCCTCGTTATAGAAGTCGGTCAATCCGATCTCTACTCCGCTCATATCGATATATGAGGGGTCAAAGCCCGGTAAAGGTTTGGCTCCTTTCACGGCGTAGAGCACGTCGAAGCCGGTGAGACTCACAGTGTCTCCGGTGATAATCATCGGAGGCGAGGGGGGAGAGGTGGTGTCGACAGGAGCCGGATGCGAGGCGATATATTCCGGAGTCGGAGTCAGATATACGGCCTTGCCGTTGTTGCCCTTCAGACTCTTGGCTGTTATCCGGTTGGTCCGCAGGTCAATGATTCCCTGCTTCAGACTCATGTCGGAAGCGAATAGTGTGAGAGTGTCGATAGTCGGCAGCATCGACATGGCGAAGGTGATATTCTTTATATCGATATCGTTGGCCTTTATCAGGAAGGGAGTGGAGGTGGTGTCGGTAGGTGTGGTCTGTTTTTTCCACACGTCCATATAGAGAGAGACTTTTCCGTCGCGCAGCAACGCTTTATTGAGGATTATCTCGCTGCTTTTGATATTTGCCGAACTCTTGTCATCGATGTCAAGCATCCCGGCGTCGATGGTGAGTATCATCGAGGAATCCGGCGACACCATCCTGTAATAGCCGTCAAGCAACCGGAGTCTGTTGAGCTGAACGTCAAGTTTAAGCAATGGAAGCAGTTTCACATCTGCTATCGCTGAGCCGGCTTTCACCATCGTGTCTCCGGCGGCTTCCACCACGCTAACTCCCTTAAGCTCAATGTCGAGAGGCCAACGTAGCCGGAAGAGGTCGATATTTATCGCCATACCGGTGGATTTCTTCACCGCGTCGCAGGCTATATTCTTGACCATCGTCTGGACGGGAGGGATATAGAGCGCGACAGGGATGGCAAGGATAAGGAGTATAAGCACGCCTAAAGTCTTCAGCGTGCGCCTGAGCCAGGTGGGGTGAATGAGATGACGTTTTTTATGTCCTGCTTTTTTCTCAGGCTCTTTGAGCTCTGAAGCTCCGGAGGTCTCATTCTGTTGTTCAGGTGATATTTTGTCGGCCATTGTGAAGTCAGTTGGAAGAGCGGGATTTATAAATGAAGTAAAGGGCGAGGAGGGCGGCGGAGAGAGCCCCCGTCGTGTCGGCTAATATATCGGCCCATTCGAATGACCGGCCTATATGCATCCGGTCCTGAAGCACCTCTGTCATGGCTCCGAACATCATGGTGGCCGCTGCGGCACACCATACCTTTATCCGGGTCAGTCGTCCAAGAATATATTCCTCTGCACAATATGAGGCCGCCAAAGTGAAGAACATGATGCCATGCACGATTTTGTCAGCCCCCGGGAAAAGAAAGATCCGGCGGTCGCCTACAGGATGTGGGGCGAGCGTGAGCCATAAAATAACAGCTACGATGATGAAGGTGGCGGCATGGAATCCCGACACCTTTCTCAGCATAGACCTTACTCTTTTCATGATTTTGCAAAATTAACATAATTTAGCGATTCATCAAAGAGAAAAGATAATAAAGCTATGATGTCCGTAAAATTCAGACCTCATCTCTCAAATTTTTAAGTAGCTAAGAAAAATTAATAATATGATAGATACGCGATGATTTTGAGTCAGGTTGGCCGCGGAGCGAAGGAGGTTAGCGAGCTAAGCGACTGAGAGACAAGGTCAAGATGACCAAAATTAGCCGCATATATCATATTAAGATACTTTCAAAGCTACTGAGTTATTATATCGTTTAATTTTTCTTAGCTACTT
>JAAVFY010000073.1 GCA_014800515.1 Bacteroidales bacterium | reverse complement strand
TTGTTCTCCACCGTGGAAGACATTCTTTCCAACGTTGGCAAACAATACATGATTAATTTCAGTAGATCTGCGGCTTAACATATCAATACATTAATTTATTTATACGAGATACTTACTTATGATAATCAATATTAAGAAAAGTGTTTTGACGCTTCTTGGCGCCGCCTTGTTGGCCGGAGGAGCGTATGCCAAACCGACTATGAAGAAAGGAGAAGTGCTTAAAGCCGCTCCGGAACGACCTTCGGTGGTGTGGTTTGTAGATTCTATTTCGCCCGAGAACCTTGTGAGCATCTATGAGGCTCTCGGCAGAGAGGCGAAGGGAAAAGTGTGTGTGAAGGTTTCCACCGGCGAGGCGGGCAATCCTAATCATCTTGATCCGGATCTGATCGGGCCGCTTGTGAAGATGTTTGGCGCGGATATAGTGGAGTGTAATACTGCATACGCCGGAAAACGTCTTTCTACAGAGGATCATAAGAAAGTGGCGGCAGAGCATGGATTCACTAAAATCGCTCCTGTAGTCATCATGGATGAGGCCGGCGAAATGGTGCTTCCCGTGGAAGGCGGACGCCATCTCGATAAGAATTATGTGGGCAAGGATTGGGAGAATTATGACTTCACAGTAGTTCTGTCTCATTTCAAGGGTCATCCTATGGGCGGTTTCGGCGGTGCGCTTAAGAATGTAGCTATCGGCATGGCTTCATCTGCCGGCAAGGCATGGATTCATTCCGCCGGTCAGACTCATAATGTGGATAGCGTGTGGAAGTGTAGAGCTGAGCAGAATGATTTTCTTGAGTCTATGGGCGAGGCTTGCAAATCCGTCTTCGATCGTGCCGGAGAAAATATCCTCTACATCAGCGTGGCCAACAATCTGAGTGTGGATTGCGATTGTGTGGCGCATCCGGAACCGGTGAAGATGAAGGATATCGGTATTTTGGCTTCGCTTGATCCTGTAGCTCTCGATCGCGCTTGTGTTGATATGGTGATGAGTAGCGATGATCCGGGGAAGGAACACCTTGTGGAGCGTATTGAATCGCGCAACGGGCTCCATCTGCTTGACTATGCTGAGCAACTCGGTCTCGGCACGCAGAAGTATGTCCTTATGTCGTTGCCCACGGCCCCGGTGCCGGCAGCTGAATAAGGCCCTTATCGTCCCTGAAAAGAGATTTAAGGATAAATGTAAGGAAGGGTGCAAAACACCGGTCCGGTATTATGAAAAAGGAATGCCTCCTATTATGCGGGGCATTCCTTTTTTCATTTTATTCTTAGCTACTTGGCTACTTATCGTTAGAGAGCCATTCGTCGATCATACGGCGGGCGATCGATGGGGGTGTCGGAATCTCTGGTACGTTATCCCGTCGGAAGAATCCGCCGGCTGTGAGTTCGCCGTCGGCGAATCTCACCTCACCGCTTTTCCATCGGGCGGTGAATCCGATCATCAGCTGATGAGGAAAGGGCCATGACTGACTGCCGTAATATCTGATATCGCAGACTTCGAGACCGGTCTCCTCTTTCACTTCCCGGGCCACGGCTTCCTCCAGACTTTCTCCCGTCTCTACAAAGCCGGCTACCAATCCGAAGAAGGGACGGCGGAAGTTGGCTGCATGTACGAGCAACGCCTCTTCGTCCGCTCCCTCGCCTCGGGTGACTATGACTATGACACACGGGGAGAGGGTGGGGAAGTATTCCGCATCGCAGTCCGGACATTTCTTACTGATCTCGGAGAAGCGTCGGAGAGGCGCGCCACAGCGTGCGCAATGTCGGGTGGACCGATTCCACGAAAGAAGTTCGCTTCCTTTGCCTGCCGCTTGCCATTCTTCGGGGGAAAGCAGACGGAAAGCATCACGAAGGTCGGCAATGGTCTGGTCCGGACGTGGATTATGATCTTCCGGGAGATCAAGGGCGATGAATTCGGAGACAGGGGTGGAGTATCTGAATATGGAGGATAAGTCGAGGAGTTGGCTATCATCTATCTTCGGCAGCCGTGCGCTTCCGTCGGCAGCCGGTTCGATCAACAGACGTCCGTTGGAAAATGCCACCAATGTTTTTTCTGACATAGATCTGTAGTTTCTTTATAAGTTGATATAATCAGCAGAAATTGCCTGCCTCGCCGTCTTATCAGCATGAAGTAGCTACGCAATGGCGCTACTTGCCTGAGTCGTTGCCCTCCTGAGAGCGGGAGAGAGCTTCGAGCATTTCCGAAGGGGTGAGCCCGTTTTCCGGATGAGTCCACCCTGGGGCGAGTTCCTCAAGGGGACGCAGGAAGAATTCTCGTTCCGGAAGATGTCGGTGAGGAAGCCGCAGACTGGGTGTGTTGATAGTGAGGCGGTCGATGGCGACGATGTCTATGTCGACATATCGGTCGGAGTAGGTGCCGTCGGGATTGCGATGATTGCCGGGCGACAGACGTTTCTCAATGGATTGAAGACGCGAGAGTATTTCCTCCGGAGAAAGGTCGGAGGAGAAGGCCATTCCGACATTGAGAAACGTATGATCGGATTCGAATCCCCAGGGGGCGGACTCTACTGTGTGGCTGAGTTCAAAGGGTCCGAATTCCTGACCGATGGCTCTCATGGCTTTGCTCAGATTGAGACGACGGTTGCCCAGATTGCTTCCTATATTGATGAATACGGTTGCCATGTGTGATTTGTGAAATTGTCCGGGAGTGATATTTATCAGCGGAGCCGCCGGAATGTCCCTCTGAAATGATGGTGGGGGGACAAACGGCGGCTCCGTATTAGAGTTATGTATGTGTCGCTGTCAGAGAGACGGGCAGGAGAATCAGAGTGTTTTCTTCACTGCCACTTCCTCGAAGCCTTCGATGAGGTCGCCTTCGCGGATATCGTTGTAGCCCGCTACGGAGAGACCGCACTCGAAGCCGGTGAGTACCTCTTTCGCATCGTCCTTGAAACGCTTGAGCGAACCGAGGTCGCCGGTGTAGATCACGATGCCGTCGCGAATGACGCGCACCTTGCTCTTGCTCTTGAGTTTGCCGTCGCGCACGATGGCTCCGGCGATGGTGCCCACTTTCGAGATGTGGTAGGTCTGGAGCACTTCTGCCGTGCCGGTGATCTCCTCTTTGATTTCGGGCGAGAGCAGACCTTCCATTGCGTCTTTGACTTCCTCGATGGCTTTGTAGATGACGGAGTATAGGCGAATCTCAACCCCTTCTTTCTCCGCTTCTTTGCGTGCGGCTCCGGAGGGTCTGACCTGGAATCCGATGATGATGGCATCGGAGGCGGCGGCGAGTGTCACGTCGCTCTCGGAGATAGCACCTACACCCTTATGAAGCACGTTGACCTGAATCTCGGGTGTGGAGAGCTTGATGAGAGAATCGGAAAGAGCTTCCACCGAGCCGTCAACGTCGCCTTTGACCACGAGGTTGAGCTCGTGGAAGTCGTTGAGGGCACGACGACGGCCGAGCTCTTCAAGTCCGGGACGCTTCTTGGTGCGAAGACCAAGCTCGCGCTGAAGCTGCTCGCGCTTGCCTGCGATCTCGCGGGCCTCCTGCTCGGTGTCCATCACGTTGAAGGTGTCGCCTGCGGTGGGAGCTCCGTTAAGGCCGAGCACAAGCACAGGAGTGGCCGGACCGGCTTCCTTGACGCGCTGGTTGCGCTCGTTGAACATCGCCTTGATCTTGCCGTAGTGGGTGCCGGCAAGCACTACGTCGCCCACGTGGAGCGTACCGTTCTGCACAAGCACTGTCGCTACATAGCCGCGGCCTTTGTCAAGACTTGACTCGATAACGCTGCCGATAGCTTTGCGGTCGGGGTTGGCCTTGAGATCGAGCATCTCGGCTTCAAGAAGTACTTTCTCCATAAGTTCTTCCACTCCGATGCCTTTCTTGGCTGATATGTCCTGACTCTGATACTTGCCTCCCCATTCTTCCACGAGGTAATTCATGCCGGCGAGTTCTTCCTTAATTTTGTCAGGGTTGGCGGCGGGTTTATCTATCTTATTGATGGCAAACACCATGGGAACTCCGGCTGCCGATGCGTGGTTGATGGCCTCGATGGTCTGCGGCATGACATCGTCATCAGCGGCCACGATGATGATGGCAAGGTCGGTGACTTTAGCACCGCGGGCACGCATGGCCGTGAAGGCTTCGTGACCGGGGGTGTCGAGGAATGTGATGTGACGACCGTCGGCAAGCTCCACGTTGTAGGCACCGATATGCTGTGTGATACCTCCGGCCTCACCGGCAATCACGTTAGCCTTACGGATATAGTCGAGGAGTGATGTCTTGCCGTGGTCCACATGACCCATAACGGTGACGATCGGCGGGCGCGGCACGAGATCTTCTTCCGAATCCTCCTCTGTGGCTATGGCCTCAGTCACGTCGGCACTCACATATTCGGTCTCGAAGCCGAATTCTCCGGCCACGATGTTGATGGTCTCTGCGTCAAGACGCTGGTTGATACTAACCATCACTCCGAGGTTCATGCAGGTGGCGATGACGTTGTTGACGGGAATCTCCATGAGGTTGGCAAGGTCATTGGCTGTCACGAATTCCGTGATTTTGATGATCTTGCTTTCGGCTTCCTCGCGACGTGCGTTCTCGAGTTCGCGGTTGTGCATCTCCTCACGTTTCTCCTTACGCCACTTGACGCTCTTCTTGGTGGTCTTGTTGGTGAGGCGTGCGAGTGTTTCTTTTACCTGCTTCTGTACGTCTTCGGTGTTCACCTCGGTGCGTGTGCCGCCTCGACGCTGGTTCTGGGCGCCACCGCGCTGATTCTGTCCGCCACGCTGGTTCTGGGCGCCACCGCGCTGCTGACCCTGGCCGCCGCCACGCTGGCCGCCGCCGGAGTTGCCGGAGTTCTGCTGACCGGCCTTTTCGACATCCACCTTCTCCTTGCCGATTCTGCGACGACGGTTGCGACCGCCGCCATCGGTAGATGCCACGCCTCCGGGCACCTGGCCGGAGCGGCTCTTGTCAATACGTTCACGCCGACGCTCATCCTTGCTCTTTTTCTTCGGGCGTGTAGACTGGTTGATGGTGGCAAGGTCAATCTTGCCTACGACTCTCAGACCCGGTTTTTCTTCGGCAGGAGTGATTCTGAATACTCCCGATCCGGATTCTCCCGAAGCTTGGTTGTCGTTATGCTCCTTGGCAGGAGCCTGCTTGTTCTCTTCTTTTGATTCCTCCTTCCGCGGAGAGGGTTTCTTAGCTTCGCCTGACGCCTTTTCGGCAGCCGGAGCCACCGCTTTGGGAGCTGCAGGCTTCTCCTCTTTATGGACCGGTGCTGGTTTCTCCTCTCTGGATACGGCCGCGGGAGCCTTGGCGGGTTCCGGTTTATTCTCCTTTACAGAGGGACGAGCCTCGGCGGATGCCGGTTTCTCTTCCTTGGGAGCGGGAGCGGGTTGGGGTGCCGGCTCGCTCTTCGGGGCGGGTGCGGGAGTCTCGACTACAGCCTTGCCTTCAGTCTTGGTCTCTACAGGGCGAACCTTTCCTTTTTCGTCGAGCATCCCGACTACACGCACCCCCGGGGACGAGGGCACATTGGTTGGAACTTCCGGCTTACGGTCATTGGAAGCGGGGGCTGCGGCCGGTGCTTTGGGAGCCGTAGGGGCCTTCGGGGTCTTGTCGGTGCTGAATTCGCGGTAGAGCAGAGCCTCGGCCGCCTCGTCGATGCGGGCGTTGGGACCCTCCTCTACGGATATATTGTGCTTCCTGAGGAAATTACGCGCGGTGTTGACACCGACGTTGAGGTCTTTTGCTACTTTACTGATTTTCTTTGGCATGGGCTGTGTTTGTCGTATTGTAAGATGGACTCTGGTTGCTACTTTCTTGATTTAATCCTCGAACTCTGCGCGGAGCACGTCCATCACGTGCTGGAGATGGGCTTCCTCGAGGTCGAGTTGTTCGAGGATTTCCGGACGGGCGTTAAGCACTGCCTTGGCTGTGCCGAGACCGAGGTTCTTGAGGGCTTCGATCACCCAGTCATCGATCTCATCGCGGAATTCATCGAGGTAGATATCTTCTTCACCGTCTTGAATGTCGCGGTATACGTCGATGCTATAGCCTGTGAGGGCTGTGGCGAGCTTGATGTTGAGACCTCCCTTGCCGATGGCGAGCGACACCTCATCGGGATGCAGGAACACCTCTGCCTTCTTCTCTTCCTCGTTGAGGCGGATAGATGTCACTTTGGCGGGCGACAATGCTCGCTGGATGAAGAGTGAGGGGTTGGTGGTGTAGCTGATGACGTCGATATTCTCGTTGCGGAGCTCGCGCACGATGCCGTGGATACGGCTTCCCTTGATGCCGACGCATGCGCCTACAGGGTCAATACGGTCGTCATAGCTTTCTACGGCGATCTTGGCGCGCTGTCCCGGTTCGCGAGCCACGGCTTTGATGGTGATCAGTCCGTCGTGAATCTCCGGCACTTCCTGCTCGAAGAGACGGCGGAGGAAGCGCTCGTCGGTGCGGCTTACGATCACTTTTGGATTACCGGGATTTTCTACGGCCTTTACCACGGCGCGCACCATGTCGCCTTTGTGGAAGAAGTCGCCGGGAATTTGCTCATCCTTCGGCATGAGAAGCTCGTTCTGCTCTTCGTCGAGAAGAAGCATCTCGCGCTTCCATATCTGGTGCACCTCGCCTGTGATGATCTCCCCTTCCAGTTCCTTGAACTTGCTGAAGATGGCGTCTTTCTGAAGTTCAAGGATCTTCGACTGAAGTGTCTGACGCAGCGTGAGAATGGCGCGGCGGCCGAATTTCTCAAAGAATATCTGCTTGACGAAGTCTTCTCCGATCTCACACTCGGGGTCAATCTCACGAGCTTCGGACAGGCCGATCTGTGTGTTGGGTTTCTCAACCTCGCCGTCGGCTACAACGGTGAGGTTCTGATATATCTCGCAGTCGCCGTTGTCGGGATTCATAATCACGTCGAAGTTCTCGTCTGTCTCGAACATCTTGGCCAGCACGTTGCGGAAGGATTCCTCAAGCACGCTTATCATGGTGGTCTTGTCGATGTTCTTGAGCTCTTTGAACTCCGCGAATCTGTCGACCATATTGACGTTTTCTGCTTTCTTTGCCATAATTGACTTTGAATTTTGATTCAGTTGGGGATGGTTGGGGGGTGGGGTCGGAGAATATCCCCCGTTGTTTTATTTATGCCGATCTCAGAACTCGAGGATGCACTCGGCGCGTTTCACGTCGGAGTAGGGCATCTCGATGTCGCGGATCTCTGTCACGGGTCGCTTGGCTCCCTCGTGGCGTACTTTCTCGCTGACGGAGATGGTAAATGTGTCGTCGCCTGCCGCCCGCAGGGTGCCGCGGAGTTTGCGTCCGTCTTTTGTGAGCAGCGAGATCTCATGACCCACATTCTTGCGCCACTGACGCACTTTCTTGAAGGGAGAGGTCAGTCCCGACGAACCTACCTCCAGACTATAGTCTTCGGTGTCTCGGTCAAATTCCGCTTCAATCTCACGTGTGAGCTCAATACAACGGTCGATGTCTACCCTGCTGTCGGAGTCTATCTCTACCGTGATGTCATTGTCAGAACCTATCGTGAGGTCTACCAGAAAACAGTCGCTCCCCTCAAGTCGCGACTCTATGAATTGGCTAAGTGCCTGTTTGTCTATCATAGTGAGTCAAAAAAGAGGAGGAGACCTTGCGCGTCCCCTCCGGAATGTATTGCAAAATTAATGATTTATTCTCTATTTCGGAAATACTAACACTTTTCGCTATTTATGTGCTTGTGTTTTTATGATTATTTAACACTTGTTAGATGTTTTTAAGACCCTAATTCCCCTTCCATATTTCTGAGAGCGGCCGCAAGGACGGGATTGGTGTCGACGATTTTCTTCAGAAATTCCTTCGGGGGGAGGGTTTTAGCTGACTCGGGTATTTCGGAGAGGGTGACAGAGAGGGTAATACGGTCGTTGGAGACGGCATTGCGGAGAAATGCTATGAGCTGAGGCATCTCGGCCTCGAATGCCTGCACGGAGGCGGGGTGCTCAACAGCCACTTCAAAAGCCTCGTTGCCCACTTGGCGTGGGGCGGCTGAGCGCATCGCGCTGATGAGAATGTGTTTGGCAGGGTTGTTGGCTATGAAGCGTGCCCATGCTTCTGAGAAGGCTTCCGCAGTGACAGGTTCGCGTCTCTCTCCGGTCTCTTCTCCGGTTCGGGGGGAGGTGGGCTTGGAGATTGAGACGGAGGGCAGGGGGGAGGCTCCGGCTTTCTTTACGGGCTGGGTAGGAGCCGGAGTCACTTTCTTTGGTGCAGTTCGTTTTGCTGTGGACCGGGCGGCTATATCGCTTGTGACTGAGGTTTCCGGATTTGGTTCGTGGGCAGCCTGCGGAGCGGGAGGGACCACGGCCGGTGACGGATAAGCCGGAGAGGAAGACGGGGCCGATGCAGGGCCGGAGGTCGGTCTGGGCGTAGTCTCAGGACTCCGAAGGGGCGGCGTATTGTCCACTGCATCGAATGGAGGAGTGGCGGGAGTAAGCAACTGACTGAGCCTTATCAGGGTCAGTTCTACAAGAAGACGTTTGCTGGAGGCTGCGCGATATGCGAGATCGCTGTCCGTGAGCAGGCGCAGAGCGGCATAATACCAGTTGAGGGGAAGCGAACGTGCTTGATCTACATAGCGTTTGCCGACATCTTCCGCTGTCTCGAGCAGGGGCACTGTGCGAGGATCGGCGGCCACCATCAGATCGCGCACATGTCCGGCGAGTCCGTTGAGGAAGAAATGGGAGTCAAACCCCTTGTCGCGTATATCCTGATATATCAGAAGGGCTGTCGCTACGTCTCCGGTTCGGAAAGCGTCGATAAGACGGAAATAATATTCGTAGTCAAGTACGTTGAGATTTTCAATAGTGGCCTGATAAGTGATATGTCCGGCACAGGATGCCGTCACCTGATCGAATATCGAGAGGGCATCGCGCATCGCTCCGTCAGCCTTACGGGCTATGACGCCCAATGCCTCTGTTTCAACCTCTATCCCTTCTTCGGAAGCCACATATTGGAGATGATCCACTATATCCTGGATTGTGATACGCTTGAAGTCGTAGATCTGACAACGGCTCAGGATAGTAGGTATGACCTTATGCTTTTCGGTAGTAGCAAGGATGAAAATGACGTTTTGAGGGGGTTCTTCAAGCGTCTTGAGGAAGGCATTGAAGGCGTTAGAGGAGAGCATGTGCACCTCATCGATGATGAAGATGCGGTATTTTCCTACTTGAGCCGGCACATACACCTGTTCGTTGAGCAAACGGATATCCTCGACACTGTTGTTGGAGGCGGCGTCGAGTTCGGTGAGATCGAAGGAGTTGCCCAGATCGATAGCACGGCAGGAGTCACACTTCCCGCACGCCTCTCCGTCGGGATTGGGAGAAAGGCAATTGATCGTCTTTGCGAATATACGGGCACAGGAGGTCTTGCCTACACCTCTCGGACCTGTGAAGAGATATGCCTGGCCAAGCCTGTTGGAGGCTATAGCGTTCTTGAGAGTGGAGGTGAGGGCTTTCTGGCCCACAACCGAACGGAAAGTGGCCGGACGATATTTTCGGGCTGATACAAGATAGGGGGCGGATGCTGCCATTTATGCTGTAGTGATATCTGTCAGATTTACTTGGAGATGATTGAAGGGGGCTGCCGCTTCGCTGCAAGGCCTGAGCTGCTACCCCTTCGTCAGCATTTTTTTTTGGGATGGGGTCATGTAAAAGCGGCTATTGAACTGCAAACTTACAAAAAAATCGGAGTGTTTGCAACAATAAAGGGATAGAGACGTTAAAACGAAAAAACAGTTACGGTATGCGCGCGCGTGTCGTGATGTTGGCATATGTTCGCATATCGGTCCAAAGGAAGTGTTTGAAAATGGCTAAAAGTAATCTTTATACTCGCACTGGCGACTCCGGAGAGACCTCGCTCGTAGGCGGAGAAAGAGTTAAGAAATGGTGTTCACGCCTTGAGGCATACGGCACTCTCGATGAGTTCTCCTCATTCCTTGGAGTAGTGCTTTCATCTCCCTCATGCCCCCGGAAGCTTCATGATCAGTTGCTGGAGGTGCAGAACGAACTGTTCAATCTCGGTTCTTATCTCGCCACCTCGCCAGCCGAGGGAACATCGCCCACATGCGGACTTACGGACGAGAAACTGAAGGAGATCGAGACATGGATCGACACTCTTGATGAAGACACGCCCCGTATCCGGGCATTTGTATTGCCCGGCGGTTGTGAACTTGCGGCCCATGTCCATGTGGCACGCACCGTCTGCCGTCGTGCCGAGAGACGCATCTATTCCATGCGCGAAGAAGAGAACTGCTTCGTAGACCCAAAGCTGCTTTCCTACCTCAATCGTCTGAGCGACTACCTTTTCATAGCCGCCCGATGGCTCAACTGCCAGGCCGGTGTGGAAGAGATAATATGGCGTCGTTGAGAGAGAGACGGGATAATTCAGTAAAGAATATCAAACACCTGCAGTAAAAAAAGAGGGGATAAGAAAAATAGAGATACCTCATAATATTTCATAAAATCCCCCTCACTCAGATTGCAGCCTGCGCACAAAGACAATAAACAAGAAACCAAATAAAAACGAAAAAGATATGTACTGGACACTTGAACTTGCGAGCAAACTTGAGGATGCACCCTGGCCTGCAACCCGCGAAGAACTCATCGACTACGCCATGCGTAGCGGTGCTCCCCTCGAGGTGATAGAAAACCTTCAGGAGATCGAAGACGAAGGAGAGACCTACGAGAGCATCGAAGACCTCTGGCCCGACTACCCCTCCAAAGACGACTTCTTCTTCAACGAAGAGGAGTATTAATCGGAAATCAGCTCAATTTTAGGGCGTAAATAATTAAAATACAGGCGATTGGCAAGCAAAATGATAAACTTGTCAATCGCTTTTTCTGTCCTTTTACCGCAAAATAAACTTGCCTATTTTCAGACAGTTACTCCGCCGAAAATTTGTTTACTTGTCTATTATAGTGTATATTTGCATCATATTCCGAACTTAATGAGTATTGATAAGTAAAGACAAGTAAATATGGGCAGACAAAAGAAACCATACCCAACCGGGCATTTCCGGCTTCGTTGTCCGAAGAACTACGATAAAACCAAACTTTATCCAATAGAGATAGAATATATCTTCGGAGGACGCGCAATCAGGCGAAATATGAATATATCGGTTTTAGTGG
>JAAVFY010000072.1 GCA_014800515.1 Bacteroidales bacterium | reverse complement strand
GTGATTTTATTAGCTGACCATATATCGACTGTCCGAAAAAATTACTACTTTTGGGCATAGTTTAGAAATGTTTTGGCTAACACAAACTAAACTAAAAGGTCTGATTCCATTTGCAGGAATCAGACCTAATTTTATTTTGTCTCAAAAATTTTTAGCGGACAGTAATAATAAAAATTGAGGACAACCACTAAATGATTGCCCTCATTATCGAGAATTAGAGTTTCTACAGATTCCATTATCCGTGAATCAGTTTACGATATTTATCACAGATTTTTTTCATGCGCTCCTTCTTTTCCTGCTGCGCTTCCTTTATGAAAGCGACCAACTCCCTCGAAGGATTAGGGATTCGGATTGTGTTTGTCGTTTCCATACCAATTTATCTTTTAGAGATTGTTTCACAAAGTTACGGCAAATATTTCATTGTCACACATTTTCAAGTACTTAAAAAGATGCTCTTTGACTTATTCAACGTTTGTGCTGGTGATAATGTTGTAAATAAAGGTAAAGATAGCTCCGCAGAACACTCTTCACCTCATCTCTTTGATGGTATTCATCAGAACCCTAATATGTTTTCCCGAGCTTAAGAGCATAAGATCGGGATAATGTCTCAGCGGGCAAGAGACATATTCACGGAGATACCGTAGGAGGAGTTGGAGGTGGGATATGAGGAGTTGGAGACAAGGGGGGTGTTGACCTGATGGTCAAAGAAGGCATTGAGCGTGATTCGCTTGCTGAGCACGTAGGAGGCCATGAAGTTGATGGAGAACGTCTGTGTGCCTTGTGTGGCCTGGGTGTAGGCGGTCTCGATGCGGCGAATCAGGCTTTGATTGCTTGAGAATGCAAAGTCAAGGTTGACGGAGAGGTCGTTGCTTACGCCTCCCTGACTCTTGGCCATCTTCAGAACTTTATTGAAGTTGGCAAACTTGAAGCCCGCCCCTATCGACACTTGTTTTGAAGTAGTCTCCACAATCTGTCCGGCAGAGGAGTTGAGGTTGAGTGTACGCGAATCACGATACTCCGCATTAAGGGAAAGGTCGTTGATAAACGTCACATTCACTCCGATAAGGGGTGCGAACTTCTCGGTAATGGCCACCGAAGAGAGATTGAAAGGTGTGGAAGGGACAGGACTTCCTGAAAGCTCGTCGAGAGTAAAACCAAGATTACCGTCAACTCCCACCCAGTTGAGATAGGAGGAGTAATTGCCTACGGAATATGTACACTGGTAGGCATGGTTGACTGTAAATGATTTGAATATCTTCTTCATATTTCCCATCTGCAGGAATCCATCGTAGGTCACCTTCCAGTTGGGACGCATCGCACCGAGACCCGGGAATTGCTCAAGCGTCACTTTATTCGGGTCGCCACCTGAATAGGCAGCGATAAAAGCAGGAATAAGCACATCAGGGCTCGTAGTGCTCACACTTCCGGCCTCCGGATTATACTCAGTGCCGGCGAGAGGCATACCCTCCATGAAGCCTGTAGACGGATAATGAAGACCGGCATAAGACGCCTCCACGCGACGAGCCACCACCGGGATATTGGCAAGAAACTTATCGAATGCCTCCGAGGCATATCCATCGGAAGCCTTTGATCCCTTAAGAGCTGTGGCGACAGCCCAATGAGTTCGGGAATATGATCCGGAACGAGAGGTAGGCATTCCCTCGAACATGAACTGCACCTGTCTAGTCCGATTGTCGGTGAGATTGGATGTCAGCGTGATCTTAAGCCCACGGATAGGTTCGAGGTTGAGCTCGAAGTTAAATTCCTTTCCCTGATTCCATATAGCGGGCGACACCTGATCGGCACCTGACAGAAGCCAGTTGCGGTCGAGTGCTTTCTGCACATAGTTCTCATCATAGAAACCAAACGCGAATCCAAGACCCGGAGCCATAGGACCATAGGCAGTGGACTGTCCGAAGATGTCACCAATCTCGGGAGAGAACTGGGGAAGATTGAGAGAATGAGAGGAACGCCAGCGGAACGACAGAGAGCGTGGCATCATCAGGAATCGGAGGGCGTGGGCGGTGAATTCGGAGGCAAAGGATTTGCCTTCGGTCTTCGTCTCCTCACGGACTGTCACCTTGACATTATTTGTGCCACGGTTGAGAATCTCCACAGTGTTTTCATCCACAACGCGAGTCTTGAGCGTGAAGGCCTTACCTCCCGAGACACCGGAGAGTCTTACCTTTTTCGTCTTCATATTATGGGTAAGCATCGTCGACGTGTCGGGGCTAAGGGTGATCGATCTCTCGAATTTCTTGGCCTTCGGCACTTTCGATCTGTCGGCCTGAGATGTGCCACGCGAGGGACGCGCGTTGGCATTACGCGATGATGAGGAGGCGGAGAATCGTTTATTGATATCCTGAAGGTATTTAGACTTATTGAAGAGGGTCTCGAAATTAAGACGGGCATCGGCATTCCATGTGGTCTGGTTCTGAATGGTGTTACCCATAGAAAAGTCATCAATGGTCGCTCCCCTATCCCAGCGATATGTCGAGGTGTAGGTGACTGATCCGGTCAGATAGTCGAGTACCGGAATACGGTTGAAGGGTGCTTTATACGAACCTGTGAAAGTCTGGTTGTAATTCCAGGGAGTTCCAAAACCCTTGATAGAACTCCACACGGTGTCTTTCCAATCGCGATAACGATCGGGGAAGAGACGCTTATTGACGGCTCCGAGGGTCTCCTCTATGCGTGCTGTGGTGTTGCTTGAGAAGGAGAGAGAAAGCGACTTGATGATATTCCATGTCAGCGAGAACTGACGATCCCAGTTGAAATTCTTGCTCACCTGCACCGGCAGCTGGAAATCGACATCCACTTCGCTGCGTGTCTGCTGCTCGAAATAATAGCGCGACATCGAAGTGAAGAAGGTCAGATTATTGAAAAGCCAGTTTATTTCCCAGTCTTTGAAATATTTCGCTGTCTTGCCTTTGCCGTTGATGAAGCTGAAAGGCTTGAGAGGTTTGAAGACGGGTGAATAGGAATATTGGAATGATCCGCGATAATCGTTGGTGTTCTCATACTCCGTGGTGGGATCCATGTTCCGCTGCTTGTTGAAAGAGAAAGCGAGCGTGAAGTTGGCCGGATCCCACGGCATCGGGGTCTTACTCGTGACGTTGAAACGGAGATTTGAAATAGAGAAACTTTCGGTTGACTTCTGAGTGACCGCATATCCCCGGATAGAATCCTTCTCCTGCTTCGTAGCTGCCGCCTCAAGAGCGTCCTTAAGAAGAATATCCTGATCGAGGGGATTGTATTTGGGTGTGGTCTTCTCTGAGGAACGGGCATAATAGATGGGTGCTGAAAGCTTGGCAGCTTCCGGCACTATCTTACCCAGATCGCCCTGCACCGCAACGTTATATTGCTCGTAGCCTTCCAGACGTCGAGACGAGAGGCCCTGATCGACACCACCGAACCCCTCGGTCTCCTTATGGAAAGCAAAGTTGACGGAGGCCACATCGGAAAGTGCGAGATTGGCATTCACATTTGCAGCCCAACCTCCTGACTCGTTGAAATCAGTGACCTTCATTTCGTTGACCCACACTGTGCCATCTTTCACTGATGCAGAGCGGTTGCGGACGCCTATCAACATCACTCTGACATCTGACAACGAGGGATTACCGAGGACAGAGACTGTGTTATGATTATTGTCCGGATCGAGCTGCGAATAGAGTGTGGCGTAGCCTACTCCCTCGGTGCCGGCACTCCTCGCATGATTACGCGCCGTCTTAAGATCGGTAAAGACGGAGAAGGGGACGTTGAGATAATTGGAGATTGGCCATACCACCTGACGGGCGGACGAGGAGAAATTGTCGTAGCGGCCCGGAGGAGTCAGCTCAAGCGGAATCTCGTATTCATAATAGTTGTTCTTGACGTCAGAACCGAGACGCACGAACAACGAAAGATCGCCGTCTTGAAGATTCGTGGCGTCGTCTATGAGAGCCTCCGCATGAATCCACATCTGCATCCGGCGGTAGATACGAAGATCAAGCTGGGTATTCTTATAGATACCACGTGCATCTCCCGGCTGCAGACCCGTCACCTTAAGAGAGAGCGACTGCTCGTTGAGCTGGGTGGCCTGACTCTGACCCGGGTCCTGAATACGGTCGACGCCCGGAGGGAGAACATAATTGACGGGGGTGCGTCCGGAGTTCTCCTCAATATTAACCACCGACATATCCAACTCACCCTCGGCTGGGGAGTCGTTGCGGGAGTTAAGGTTGAACTGATAGTCGCGCCATTCGCCGCGGACAAGTTCGAGAGTGGCGAAGCGAAGATGAGTGACGGCCCGGAAACCTGTCATGAACATACGGGCGAAGCGGATGGTGGAGAAATCGTTGATACCACCCACTACTTTATCCGGAGCCGAGAGAGGAATCTTGAACTGATACCATACGACGGTGCGCTTCTTGCCGTCGCGTGTGGGCACCTCCTTCTCCTGGCGGTCGGTGATATAATTACGGCCGACAACAAGGTCTTGAGGACGCACCGATACTTTATATTCGAAGTATCGCTCGTATTCGTTGAGGGTGTTATCCTGATTGATATCCTCTACATCAGGCACCGAACGGGCTGACTGGTATTGCGGGTTATCGCTCTGGTCAGGAGAGAGAGAGTTGCCCTCCACGCCGTTGTAATGTTTGTAGCGGTCAAGAATGGAGGTGCGATTTTCATCGTAATAAGGGGAGCGGAAGAAATGATAGTTATCTCCCGCCGGATCGTTCATGGCCGAGAAGGGGTCGTCCTGCATTTGTGAGATAACATCGGGAGTGAGACGAGAGCGGAGTGCATCAAGATATTCCTTATAAGCTCCGTAAGTGAACTCATTGTCGTTGGAAAGACCATCAAGCCCGACATCCTGAAGAAGACGCGCGTCGGTAGAATTCTCAAAAGCGTATGTCAGTGAATTCTGACGCGACACCTTACCCCAGACGGTCTCTGAGATGAATTCGTCATTGCCGTCGACGGGCAGACCATTCTCATAACTTTTCATGCCATCCTTGAGGATATCCTCACTTATCTCGCCGAAATTGAAGTAAAGGTCGCCACCCTCTGTGTTGGGATTCTCCGGGTCGAGGAAGGGATCGAGCATCCAGAATTGTAGATACTCCACGTTGGAATTTTCGAAGTTAGGATTATCCATCTTTCGCATGATACCACCCCATCTCTTCTCGGGGTATAGGAGACGCGAATCAGGCCCGATATTCTCAGAATCAAGATTATACGGCCCTCTCTCTTCGGGGTAGAAAGAGAGATTGAGAGTCTGTATCTCATTAGCCTCACCGTAGGCTACATCACGGTTGGGATATATCTCATTGACCGTCACCTCCCTGACGTAGGGATTGGAAAGCTGTTCAAGGTCATTTTTGAGATAACCCGGAATCATTGATGAATTTTTCTGAGTGAAGAGTCTGTCGATATAATACCATGACAGAAGGGCACGGTTCTTGCCATAGTCCACATTGTTGGACAGGCTCGCCTCCGGGAAAAGCGCATCGGCCCCGGGATCGTAGGGTGTGGAGGCAAGAAACCAGGAATATGGAGAGCGGAGGTCGATGGATGTCTGTGTGGACTCGAAATCATCAATAAAGGAGGAGCCCTGGTTGCTACCCGCCTTCTGCTTATGAGGCACGAGTTGTGCAAACTCCGCGGTGAGATTGAGCGACGAGGGAGCTGTGGCGTTAATGGTCGGCACTTTGTTAAGCAGGTTGGTGAGCCAATAGAACTGCTTATTATAGGAGAGATTCACACCCCACATGGTGTTGTTGATCACCTCATCGCCGATATTCACCTTCTCCGTGAGGGCCTTCTCTGAAAAATGAAGAAGAGTCGCCCCCAATGTGAAATCCTTATTAAACCGATATTGCGCGTCAAGGCCCATGAGAGTCTTGCGTTGCATCGAGAAGAGCGACTGATTCTCAAGGGTCACACTGACGTTGGTGCCGGAATCAATTATACTTTGGTTGGTGATCGTCACAATACCCATGGAATAGTCGACTGTATAGTCGCTATTCTCGGTCAGAACAACGCCTCCGGCCATAACAACCACTGAACCTCGAGGCACATTCATCGCATTAAGGCGAATCTGCGCTCCGTTAGAAGCCTGATATTCTCCTACCAGCGAGAACTTGTTCTTATCGGCAAACTGACGGGCCACTACCAGAGTGGAGTCATAGAGTTCCTTATATACGTAAGGTGCAGCAAGATCGGGATTGCCAATCTTGCGTTCGAGGTTAGAACCGAAGGGCTCTGCAACAGGGAAGATGATGCGCCCCTGCTGCGACTGGACGGTATATCCCTCGATATAGTCGAAGAATCCATCGGAATTTGACTCCTGATTGGAGTCGATGCGGTCAGCATTCATCACCTGAAGCAGGGGGACGTTGGCTATCTCTCCGACAGGAAGATATGTGATTTCAGTGCCGGTGGTGTCGCTGAGATACTTTACGTTTAACTTGAAATTCTTGCTCTGCAGCTGGTATGCATTGAGAGAATATACGTTTTTCATCATCAGTCTCCACATCGGGAGGCGCGGTGAGACTGTAGTGGACCGCAGCATCTTAAGATAGAGTGACTCCGATGTGTTGGAGACATCGGAGGAGAATTCTCCTACCTGATATACTTTACCCATGTAAGTGTATTCGTAGGCCACGGCGAGCACCTCATCCGTGTTCAGGGCAGACTTCAGGGATATGTAGCCGAGGTCGGGATTCAACGAATATTCCGAATCCTTGAGCAGACGTGCGCTCTCTACCTTCTCATAATCGCGACCGCCTTCGATACCGTAAGTCTGCAAGGGCGCAAGAACCTGAGTCACCTCGTTTATGAGGCGTGCGGAAGGATAGTCACTTTTTATGACAGAAAGCAGATTATTTGACTGATTTGACGGGAGTGGCGAAGAGTTGTCAGGAATCCAGTAGTCGCTGGCGAGATTGGTGTTCTCTCCGAGGTCCATGAAGCCGACGAAGTTGCGGCTTTCGTTGTAATTATTATTCTTGTTGGTGACCCATACCTCAATACGCGTGATTGTGATACCCGATGACACATGAGGGAGACGGGAGGCGAAGTTGTCATAATTCTCATAGAAATATTGCGCCAGAAAGAAGTGGCGGTTGGCATCATAGGCATCAGCCTTGATGGAGAACTTCGTGGCCTGTACGCCTCCTTGTGTATTGACCGTCTTAGACTCGGAATTCTGCTGGGAAAGCAGTCCGGTGAGAGTGAGGCGTCCGAACTGCAGTTTTGTTTTAAGACCAAAGAGAGCCGTAGATCCTCGTATTAGAGAGGATCCTGTGGTCATACTGACGTTGCCGGCCTCGATATTCTTGATTATCTCGTCTTCCTTCCCTTCGTAGCTCAGTTTCAGATTCTTAGAGTCGAAATCAAAAGTAGCGTCGGTGTTATAAGTCATATTAAACTTCATCTTGTCGCCGACAGAAGCTGCGATCGTGGCCTGAATCTTCTGATCGAAGTCGAAGAAAGTCTTGCGTCGTGACTTGAGCGAAAGAGCCGGATTATCGGTCTTATTGCTCTTGATGCCCATAGAGAGCTGGATCGATCCCTGAGTGGTGAGACGTACTCCGCCGGGGCCGAAAACCTTCTCGAGAGGCCCCAGTGCAAAGTTCATATCAAAAATATTGAAAGCCTGCTTCTCCTTATTCTCAAATATCTCCGCATTCTTCTCCTGAAAATAAGAATACATATCACGGCGGGTGACTACATTATTGTATTCATCTGCCGTCATCATAAAAGGAGTGACCAGATCTTGTTCGCCAAGGCGAGTATGAATCACATACATACGCGTGGCAGGATCGTAGATGGCCTGTGTGGTGATGTTGGACGGAGTCCGCAGATCGACCGCGTATTCCTTGCCTACATAATCGGCGTATTCCTGCGGAATAGTGGTCTGTACGGGAGAGGGAAGGATGATGCTGTCGGGAATATCTGTGCCCTGAATATACCCGGAAGATACCGGAGCCGGTGGAGGAGGATCCAATTCTGACTTATGATACTGCCCGAGAGAGACAACAGACACAACAAAAGAGGCAAGCGTCAGTAAAAACGCCAACCATATAAGATTTCTACGGGAGTGAGGGTTTCGATGTCCGTGAGAGGTCATTATAGAATCTTGAGAGCAAGCTTCACAGCCATTTCAGTAGTGGCATCGGGAGCTGTTGCATACACCTTTGCGAGTGCTTTTTTTGCTTGCTGGGGATTATAGCCCAACATTACGAGGGCCGCCAAAGCGTCCTCGAAGTTGGCCGACTGCGGGGAGCCGGCACTTGAAGATAACGCAGAGTCAGACACTTTTATTTTATCTCTTAGATCTACTATGATTCGTTCCGCTGTCTTCCCGCCGATGCCCTTCACGGCCTTAAGGGGGGCCGGATCTGCAGAGGCAATGGTGGTCTCAAGCTGGGCCACGGAGAGAGAGGAGAGAATGAGTCGCGCCGTATTCGGGCCCACACCGCTCACCCCTATCAGCACACGGAAGAGTTCTCGAGCTCTCTGAGTGAGGAAGCCGAAAAGAACGTGAGCATCCTCGCGTATGGACTCATGGATATAGAGCCGGGCCTCGCGCTTGCCTTGAAGCTCGGAATAGTCAAGAAGAGAGATATTTATTTCATAGCCAATGCCATGGCAGTCAATTACAACTGCTACAGGCGAGAGAGCGGCAACGGCTCCGGATATATAATCGATCATGATGAATAAGTAGCTAAGTAGCTAAGAAAAAAACAAACGCTGTAATGACTGAGTATTTTAAACAGCTTATTAGAAACCTCGATGCCCATAACGAGGTATATTCTCAAAACGCAAAATTAGCAAAAAAATTACTCACCACCGTAATTTGCAGACTTTCAATTGCCATGACGTCATATTCAACGCTCTTCATAAAAGAATTCTCATCACTTTTAAGCGACCTCATGAGTCAACACTCTAATAAAATGGTTTCCACGGGAAGGAGATTGAATAGGGATTGGAGAATGGTGGAGATTGCCGTTTCGCGGATTATTGTTAATTTTGCAAATATGATAAACGAGACATTCAACTCACGATTGCTTGATAATGCTGTGGCAGAGTTGTCAAAACTTCCCGGCATCGGCCGAAAGACGGCACTCAGGCTTGCTCTCCATCTTTTGAGACAGGATGAAGATGTGGCGCATGCGCTTGGAAATTCCTTGATAGAAATGAGAAGTAATGTCACATATTGCCGCAGATGCCATAATATAAGTGAGAGTGCGGAGTGTGCAATCTGCGGGGATCCACATCGTGACACCGAGACGGTGTGTGTTGTCGAGAATATCAAAGATGTCATCACTATCGAAAGTACACGTCAGCATTCGGGACTGTATCATGTCTTGGGAGGACTCATCTCCCCTATCGATGGCATCTCTCCCTCTGATCTGGAGATTGAATCGCTCGTGGAGAGAGTTAAGGAGGAGGGTATCTCTGAGGTGATACTTGCTCTAAGCCCCACTATAGAGGGCGACACCACCAATTTTTACATCTACCGAAAGCTTGAAAAGCTGCCGGTGAGGATAACCATGCTTGCAAGAGGGCTGAGCGTCGGCAATGAACTTGAATATGCCGACGAATTGACATTGGGTCGCTCCATACTCAATAGGGTTCCTTTTGAACAGAGTTTTGGGAAGAAGTGATGAAGGAGGAGGATATGCAGACCGGGCCGGCTCAGGTCGAGCGGAGAGAGGAGTGCCGGCTGCGTCTTCGAGCTGTGGAGCCGGAAGATGCACAATTCATGTATGAGGTGGAAAATGATGTTGACTCCTGGATATATGGAGACACTGTGGCCCCGCTCTCGTATGAGCAACTTTCGACGTATGCCATGACTTACACAGCTGATCCGTCGACTGACGGACAGCTACGTCTTATCCTTGAAATGAGAAGTGAGGACGGGCGGAAAAACTGTGAAGAGGATGTGGATACGGGAATCAGGGAGAATATCCACCACGGTGAAGCTATCGGAATCGTTGATCTTTATGGCATCAATCAGCGACATGGTCATTGCTTTATCGGCATTTATATCAAACCGACACTCCGACAGATGGGCCATGGACGCGAAGGAGTGGCACAAATGGCTACACTCGCACGTCGGTTTCTGAACCTCGATCGTATTTGTGCTAAAGTGGTGGATATCAACCGAAGATCGTTGCAGTTTTTCAGGGGATGCGGCTTCAAAGAATGCGGTGTGCTGTCAGGATGGCTTAAAATAGACGGCGAAAGACGCGACCTGCATCTGTTTGAACTTGATTTGCGGAAGACACTCCCCTTTGGTCAATAATCCTTATCCCGCCTATCTTTATCTCGCTTCCACGAAAGGAGGATTCAAGACCGTCAGTTAAGCGAAGGGTCGCGAGGCACTGTGAGCCAATCACGGTAGGATCTACCCAACGACTCAACAGTGTGTCGCCAGAACGATTTTCCTTCACCTGAAATAAGAGATTCTATATCTCTCGGAGGCACCATAGTCCATGCATGATTATGAAGTTCGGCGGAGAGCTGCCCGTCATTCCAGCCGCTGTAGCCGATGAAGAATCTCACCTTACCCTGCAGTTCTCCACCCTCAAGCACATAGTCTATTATTTTATCCGTCTCGCCCCCTACATAGAGTCCGGGAGCCACCTCATATATATACCCGAATACCTCCGGAAGAGAATGAAGCATAAACAGACGGTCATGCCCAACCGGACCTCCACAATATACTTCAATCGGCGGCAGTACTGATAATTCGGGGAAGATGGATTGAAGAGTCAATCCTCCTCTTTTATTCAGCACAAGCCCCATACATCCACCTGCAGAACCTGCATCAAGGATAAGAATCACAGAATGTGCAAAAATATCTTCATTCATAAACGGCGAGGCTACAAGAATATCTCCTCTTTCAGGGGTGCGTGACTCGGACACCGGGTCGTGATATATAATTGGATCGTTAGTCATTATTTTTAATTTCAATTATAAAGATAATACTTATTACGCAGTCGGAAAAACCACATACAATCGGAGGGTATGACTACCTGTCGTTATAACGCTTAAGAACTATTTTATTCTATTATCAGGGGAGGATTAATTTATGAGGAGCTTAGAAAAAATGGAGTGAAGCAGGAGAGCACAATCCTCTCCTATCACAAATATTTGTGTGAGACCGGAATCGGGCAACAGATAAATGTATGTAGCCAAGCGGCTAAGTAGCTAAGAAAAATTAAACGATATAATAACTCAGTAGCTTAGAAAGTATCTTAATATGATATATGCAGCTAATTTTGGCCATCTTGACCTTGTCTCTCAGTCGCTTAGCTCGCCAAGCTCCTTCGCTCCGCGGCCAACCTGTCTCTAAATTATCGCGCATCTATCATATTATTAATTTCTCTTAGGTACTTAAGAAAAATCAAACGATACAATGACTAAGTATCGTATCATTTATTTTTCTTGGCTACTTATACGCCGGAGACTTGCGGATATTCATCTTTTTTCGTTAATTTTGCACCGACATACGGCAGTAATACTTCCGAATCTTTCAAATAATGAAGATTCAAGAGGAGAATCCTCTCAGGGATGAGCAAGTATCATCCGGGGGCTGCTGCTCCGAAACTATTAGAAGCCAATGAAAGTACTAAAATTCGGTGGTACGTCAGTAGGTACGGTCGAAAGCCTGCGCAACGTAAAGAAGATCGTAGAGAATATCGAGGGACCGAGCGTGACAGTAGTCAGTGCCCTGGGGGGACTGACTGACCGTCTTATCGCCACAGCCCGTATGGCAGCCTCCGGAGATTTGGCTTACCATTCAGAGATGGGAGCTATCCGGGAACGTCATAACCTGATAATTGACGGAGTGGTGAGGGAAGATCGCAGGGAGAGTGTGCGAGAGACAGTGGAATCATTGTTAGACGGACTTGCCCGACTCTATGACGGAATCGCACTTATCGGCGACCTGCCTGAAAAGACTCTTGACATTGCCGTAAGTTTCGGAGAAAGAATTTCAAGCCACATTGTTGCAGCCATGATCGAAGGAGCCGACAGACGCGACTCCCTCGAATTTGTCAAGACTGAAAAGTGGTTTAACAGAAATATCGCAGACACTGCACTCACAGACGAACTGATAAGGAAAGAATTTGAATCAAATCCTCCTGTCAGGGCTATCGTGCCGGGATTTATTTCTACAGACCGTGATACGGGAGAGATAACTAATCTCGGGCGTGGAGGCAGCGACTTCACCGCCGCCCTGTTGGCTGCGTCGCTTGATGCAGAGGTACTTGAGATATGGACAGATGTTGACGGATTTATGACAGCAGACCCCCGTATCATTCAGGGAGCTCAAGTCATCCCGGCGATGAGTTTTGTGGAAAGTATGGAACTATGTTCGTATGGCGCGAAAGTGATATATCCACCTACAATATATCCCGTCTTTCATAAGAATATTCCTATCCGCATACTCAATACTTTTAAGCCCGAGACTCCCGGAACATACATTTCGGATCGAGACTCTTCAGAGGCTGATGGGACCGTGACGGGTGTATCGGCCATAAGAAATACACGGCTTATGACATTGCGTGGAGAGATAACCGGAAATGTGGCTTCAATTAATACACGAACCTTCAATGCCATGGCCCGCAATGGAGTAAGCGTATTGCTTGTGTCGCAACCGGATCAGGAATCGGGATTTTCTTTCGCTCTGTCAGACATTGATTCTGAAAAGGCTCGTAAGGCTTTAATAGAGGAATTTGCTCCTGAATTGGCTGACGGAGAACTTGAGGCTATTGAAGAGTTACATGAACTGAGCACGCTTGCAGTGGTAGGGAACAATATCCGGAAAATTACCGGATTAGGGGCTCGGATGCGTAATACGCTTTCCCGTTCGGGAATAGAAGTAGCGGCACATTGCGAAGGGACATCTGCCACTACTGTCACCCTCATGATACCCCGTGAGGAAACTGACCGTGCCATGAGGCTTATTCATTCTCTTTTCTTCGGCCATGAATGAAAGTCTGCTTAAGAAATAATAAACACGATTCAGACACCCTTTGACTTATTACCATGGAAATAAAACACGCCAAATACGTGATCAGTAATTCCGACCCTATGAAATGTCCGGCCACTGATGCTCCGGAATATGCTTTCATCGGAAGGAGTAATGTAGGGAAATCATCCCTCATCAATATGCTCACTCGGCATCGCGGACTTGCCAAAACATCGCAGAAGCCCGGTAAGACACTTCTTATAAATCATTTCAGTGTAAATGATGGAGAGTGGTGGATAGTCGATCTTCCCGGTTATGGCTATGCTGCGAGAGGAAAAGATCAGCGACTCCAGTTCCGAAAGATGATAGAACGATATGTACTCGAGCGCCAGCAGATGACATGTCTGTTCGTGTTGATCGATATAAGGCATGAACCTCAGAAGGTAGATGTCGAATTTTTGACTTGGCTTGGTGAGCATCAGGTACCTTTTGCGATTGTCTTCACAAAGGCTGATAAATTAGGTAAAGTCAAGGGGGAACAGATGGTGAGTTCATACAAGCGTTTTCTCTTGAAGGATTGGGAGGAGCTTCCTCCTTTGTTTGTCACCTCTGCTGAGAAGGGTGAGGGCCGGGATGCTCTGATAGACTTCATTTCAAAAACCAACCTCAGCATTAAAGAAGCCGAAGCATCGGGTGTGGCTCCCGAAGAAGCAATTGAGGAAGAAAAAAGGAACGAGATAAGCGATGAGAGAATGGATTCTTCCTCAGAAGAAGATACAACCCGGCAAATTGAAGGAGAAATATGAAAGCCAAACAGATGGTCACCGGTGACAGCCGATTTTCGGAAATAATAAGATTCGGACTTGTAGGCGGCCTCGCGACAATAGTGCAATATGGGCTATATGTCGTATTTGTAAACGCTGTGGGAGTCAGAGCAGTTCCCTCTACATTGATTAGTTACTCCATCAGTTTTGTGCTGAATTATATACTCTCCAGCTACTTCACTTTCCATAAACGCCCCACTGCTCAAAATGGCTTAGGATTTACACTCAGTCATCTGGTGAATATGGGATTACAGACGGGCTTTGTGGCCATTTTCAAAGGATTGGTAGGCCCTACTTTAGCTCTGCTTCCGGCTCTCGCAATCTGTATTCCAACCAACTATTTCCTGGTTAGATTCGCGTTTACGAGCAAACTATTTAATAAGAGAAATAATAAGTAGCTAAGAAAATTTAAACGATATAATAACAAAGTAGCTTTGAAAATTTAATATGATATATGCGGCTAATTTTGGCCATCTTGACATTGTCACTCAGTCGTTTAGCTCGCCCAGCTCCTTCACTCCTCGGCCAACCTGACTCAAAATTATCACGTATCTGTCATATTATTAATTATTCTTAGCTACTTACCAAAAAAATATAGCAAAAATGAAGAAAATAGCTTTTGCCAGCGATCATGCCGGCTTTGATCTTAAGAATAAGGTCAAGGAATATGTACAGTCTCTTGGATATGAGACTGTGGACTTCGGAACAGACAGTGATGCTTCCTGTGATTATCCCGATTATGCACATCCGGCTGCCGAAGCGGTGGAGAAGGGAGAATGTGACTTTGGGATAGCCATGTGTGGCAGCGGAAATGGCATCCAGATGACATTAAACAAACATCAGGGAATCCGTGCCGCTCTCTGCTGGCTTCCGGAGCTGGCTGCCCTTGCCAAACAGCACAACAATGCAAATATCCTTGTTCTTCCTGCACGCTTCATTACTGAAGAGGAGGGCCTGCGTATCGTGAAGGCATATCTGGAAGCTGAATACGAGGGTGGTCGTCACCAACGCCGCATTGACAAGATTCCTGTCAAGAACAGCTAAAATGAAATAGGACCGCTTAAAGTAGCTAAGTAGCTAAGAAAAATTAAACGATATAATAACTCAGTAGCTTTGAAGATATCTTGATATGATAAATCATTTATTTTTCATAGCTACTTGATGAAATGAGATCGGCGATGGAGACCATGGAGATTATTCTTGAGGATCTGCGATTCTTTGCACATCATGGAGTCGGAGAACAAGAACGAATATGTGGCAACGAGTTTTCTGTTGATCTAAGCGTTGAATATCATGTCGATCTTTCCACTTGTCAACTAAAAGAGGAAAGACTTGAAGATACAATATCGTATGCCGATCTATATTCAATAGTAGCGGAGGAGATGTGCCACACCCAACTTCTTCTTGAAACTGTGGCGACTGCAATAGTATGCAGAATAAAAAACCAATATCCCAAAATAACCAAAGGAAGTCTTAAAATAACCAAAAACATCCCTCCTATTGGTAATCTGGACGGGAGAGCCGCGGTAAAATTAAGATTTTAACAAAAAAAACCTCTAAAAATTTGGTGGTATAAAAAAAAGGTTGTAATTTTGCATCGCAATTCAGAAAGGAATTGAGGGTTCGTTAGCTCAATTGAATAGAGCATCTGACTACGGATCAGAAGGTTGCAGGTTTGAATCCTGCACTAATCACCAAGACCTGGCTCGTTAGCT
>JAAVFY010000071.1 GCA_014800515.1 Bacteroidales bacterium | reverse complement strand
AGCGAGCTAAGCGACTGAGAGACAAGGTCAAGATGGCCAAAATTAGCCGCATATATCATATTAAGATACTTTCAAAGCTACTGAGTTATTATATCGTTTAATTTTTCTTAGCTACTTATGCCGGTTTCTGAATTGTCTGTCTCGGCCTTGAGGGAGCGGTTGTCCCGATGTCCTCTTATCCTTGATGGGGGAGTGGCCACTATGCTTATGCGGTGTTCTGCTGTCGGAAATTCGCCCCTTCGTCTCCGTAATTTCTCGCCGGAATCCCCTTATCCTCTCGATCTGCTCTCCCTGTATCAATCCGATAGCGTCGCGTATGTGCATAGAGAATATCTCAGGGCGGGAGCTGATATTATCTCTACCAACACGTTCAACTCCAATCATATATCTTTTCATAGTTATGGAGTCTCGACTCTCGCTTGCCGGGTGGCGAGAGCGGGAGCGGAGATAGCACGCAAGTCTGTCAAAGCTTTTATGCTTGAGGATACCCGGCGAAGCTTCCCTCCTTTAGTTGCCGGAAGCATGGGCCCGTCTTCATTCTCTCTGTCTGTCGATGCTCGGAGTGGAAATTCTTCCGGTGTCAGCCCCCGTAATATGGCGGATTCCTTCAAGGAGCAATCTCTTGCTTTGATAGAGGGTGGAGTGGATATTCTGCTTGTAGAGACTGTTTACGATCTATTGAATATGGAGGTCTGTCTCGATGGAATATCCAGGGCTTTTGTGGAAATTGGATGCGAATTGCCGGTAATGATTTCGGGCGTCTTCTCTCCTGAAGGTAGGCTTTCATCGGGGCATACTGTCAGTGATTTTATAAATGTTTCAAAGGCGGTGAACCCGCTCTCTCTTGGGATTAATTGCGTGAGCATCACAAATGATTACACCTCCCTGTTAAGACAATTAAGTGCCGGCGATCTCTTCACGAGTTTTCATCCTAATGCCGGGTTCCCGGATAAGAATAGCAACTATCCACTCCTGCCTGAAGAGTTTGCCGACAATATGTGCCGGCTCCTGAAATCCGTGCCGGTCAATATAATAGGCGGATGTTGTGGCACAACACCCGCCCATATATCGCTATTGAAAAATAAGACTTGCTAAGCCATCAATGCTTGATGTCATAACCCTGGTTCTTGAGATATTCCAGAATCCGGTAGCTCATGGCATGGCGGTAATAATCCAGAATATGGTCACACCAGTCGTTGTCGGTAGTGCCGCCGGATCGGGTATGATTATACTCCTTCACTACGTTATCGTATGCCTCAAGCTCATTCACCATTTCCTCTGCGTCCTGACGATATTCGTTCTTGAAGAATACGAGATCCTTCGGCTGCTTCGGCTTGAGATCCGGATGCTCGCGGGGCACACCCAAGGCTAATCCACACACCACAAACACTCCCTTCGGAAGCTTAAGAAGCTCTGCCACGGCTGCCGGATCAACGGTGCGTAGATATCCGATGCAGTTGCTGCCGAGGCCGCAAGCCTGAGCGGCAACCACCGCACTCATCATGGCCAGAGAAGCGTCGATAATTCCGATTGTGACTCCGTCCATTGTGTCTGTGAAGGGGGGCACGTCAAAACCCTTCTTCTCGGCAAGACGGGTGATCTTGTTATAATCCGAACAGAACACCATGAAATGATTGCAGGTCTTGATCTGCTTCTGATTCGTCAGTGCATAAAGTTTCTCCTTCAGCTCCTGATCATCAATGTCGATGACGCTGAACTGTTGACCGTTATAGCTCGTGGGAGTGTTGCGCACAGCATCATAGATAAACTCAAGAGTCTCAGCCGGAATGGGCTCTCTTTCATAACGGCGCACTGAAGTGCGCTCCAATAAAGTCTCCTTTATGTCTTTCATTGTTTAGTAGGGTTTATTATGCCTTTAATTATGGAGAAGGTCATCATGACTTTGGTTGGATATCTCAGCTTTATCGGGAATACTGTGAGATCTCCTTAAAAGGAAAGAACCGACGTTACATTCCGTTCCGTCGGTTCTTTTTAAGGTCCACATCAAAGGAATGTGATGAAACTCCGAATGACAGGTTTTGAGTATCCCTAAATCCTTTGTAATCCGCCTTGTGCCCGTCCCCGTAAGGAGGGGCAACGCCTTTCGGCGCGGGGCCCGCCATTGGAAATGAGAATTGTCTCGGTATTTCAGTTGAATTTGATGAGTTTCCCAATCTGCTTTGATGTGGTAAACGTTTGATGACTCTCTCGTCTTCTTATTTACTAACGCAAAATTAATACTTTTTGTTTACACCTCCAAACTTTTTCCCGCTTCTGCCAATAATAGAAAAACGGAGCAAGGCCTCGACCTCCGCTCCGTTTTGTCGCTGTAGCATTGTTTTATTATTTTAGGGCAATGTCTGCGACAATTACCTTATGTTATTATGACAATCTATCTTTAAAAAAGTTTAGACAGACTCTAAATTTTTTTACCGGTTCACTCTGCTATTTTACCTTTGTTATCTCGCTTTCCTTTCGGCCCTTTCTTTGATTTGTCTCCCTTTGACTTGTCTCCCTTGCGGGCAGAGGCATCTTTATGCTTCTTCTGCATTTCAGCTTTGTTACTCTCGAATTTTGTCCACTGCTCGGGAGTAAGAATCTTCTTTACCTCTTTGTCAAACTCATCGCGGGCTTTCTTCTTCTGCTCACGCGCATCTTGCTTGATCTTATTTTCCTGAGTGCGGGCATCTTCCCTGATCTTCATCTCGGTTGCTCTCGACTTGTCGCGAAGATTGGTGAGCTTGGTCTGCTGCTCGGCGGTCAGTTCTATTCCGGCAAACGGGTTCTTGCCGCCTTTCTTCCCTTTATGTCCGCCCTTGTGTCCTTTCTTCTTATCTCCGTGACCACACTTGCTCTTGCAGTCTCCTTTGCGCTCCTTACTCTTCTCGGAGAGACGGAAGTCTTTACCATCCTTGCCAACTTTAGCTTTCATTTTCCCATTTGCCACCGGTGACTGCTCTGTGCTGTTCTCGCCTTTCACAGGATCTGCTGCGTTAGCTACTGTAGGAACAAAAAATGCACTCATGAGGGCGATTGATACTGCTATTGCTAATTTCTTCATTTCTTTCAAATATTTTAGAATTATATTGGGATTATTCCCTTTATAGCCATTCTTAAGTAAGAGTATTTGTTGTATCTCTTTCCGTGGGCTACATCTATAAGACGCTCGTTTTGGTCTAAAGTTTAAAGCGATTTTTTGCTTTTTAATATCTTTAAGATTTTGGGAGATAATCCTTAAAATTTCTTATACGAAAAAGAAGGACCTGCCGGAAAGCAGATCCTTCGTATATATGTTTGAGAAATGAAGTCTTGTCTGATATAACTTCAACAGCAGTGTCGGGAATTATCCCCGGCGTTGCATTGCTCAATCTGTTCAGGCGTTTTTCACCTTCTCTACAATTGCCTTGAAAGCCTCGGGATTATTCATAGCCAGGTCGGCGAGAACCTTGCGGTTGATCTCGATACCTGCCTTGTGAATCAGACCCATGAGCTTGCTGTAGGAGAGATCCTCCATACGGGCAGCTGCGTTGATACGCTGAATCCAGAGTGCGCGGAAATTGCGCTTTTTCTGCTTGCGGTCGCGGTAGGCATAAGTCAGACCCTTCTCCCATGTATTCTTCGCTACGGTCCATACATTGCGGCGGCTTCCATAGTATCCGCGGGTCAGTTTGAGGATTTTCTTTCTCTTTGCTCTTGAGGCAACGTGATTGACTGATCTTGGCATCTTTTTCGTCGTTTTTGAATGGCAGCGGCAATCTTTTGGTTTGCTCTTGCGGTGCTGGTCATTCGGTTAATAAAAAAAGGTTGTTTTCAGGGGGGCAAGTCTCTTGAAGGAGATATCCCGTTAACGGAGATTAAGAAGTTCCTTCACCTGACGCTCGTTCGCACCGGCTACGAGAGCTGTGTGATCGAGATTACGCTTGCGCTTCTTGCTTTTCTTAGTCAGAATGTGGCTGTGATAAGCATGTTTTCTCTTGATCTTCCCTGTGCCGGTGAGCGCGAAGCGCTTCTTTGACGCGGCATTGGTCTTTACCTTTGGCATGGTTTTTGAAGTTTAGTTGTTGTTATTCACACCTCGGCACTGTGTGCCTACGGTCTCGTTCTTTATTCTTGGTCGTTGTTCTCTTCGGTGGGCTCTGTCTTCTTCTGCTCTTTCTCTCCCTTAGGTGTCTCCTTCTTCGGAGCCTGCTTAAGGGGTGAGAGCATGATGATCATTCGCTTCCCTTCGAGCACCGGCATCATCTCTACCTTCCCGTATTCTTCAAGGTCGTTGGCAAAGCGGAGAAGCAACACTTCTCCCTGCTCCTTGAAGAGGATACTGCGTCCGCGGAAGAATACGTAGGCCTTCACCTTTGAGCCTTCTTTCAGGAAGCCGATGGCGTGCTTGAGCTTGAAGTTGTAGTCGTGCTCATCGGTCTGCGGACCGAATCGTATCTCTTTTACAACTACTTTCGTTGCCTTGGCCTTCTGCTCCTTCTGGCGCTTCTTCTGCTGATACAGGAACTTCTGGTAATCAAGGATTCTACACACCGGCGGCTCTGCATTAGGCGAGATCTCTATCAGGTCGAGCTCCATCTTCTCGGCAAGGCGGAGGGCCTTGTCTATGGGATAGATACCCTGCTCCACATTGTCGCCCACCAGTCGCACTTCTCTTGCGCGGATGTGTTCGTTGGTCACATAGGGGTCTTTGTTGGTGCGGTCGTTAGGACCACGGCGGTTACGCTGTCCGGGGCGGCCGGCGGGACGGGGTCCCCCTGCCGGAGCGGGCCTGCGTGCCCCTGTAAATTGAGGTTTTTTCTCCATTCGGTTCTTTAGCCGGTTTTTCTTTTTTAGTCTTTTATAGCGTCCTGTGAGGTCATAGCCTCAACTTCGACATTGATTTGAGCTGCAAAGTTAGTAATTTTCATCGTACCTTTATCACCTTCGCCCTGTTTTCTTACAGAAACTTCATCATTTTCGGCCTCTTTTTCGCCTACAATGAGCAAATAAGGTATTTTTTTCAGTTCGTTGTCGCGGATTTTCTTCCCGATCTTCTCGTTGCGATCATCAACTATGGCTCTCACTCCGGCCTTGTCAAGCTCTTTGACCACTCTGTAGGCATAGTCGTTGAATTTGTCGCTGATCGGGAGCACCACACACTGTTCGGGGATAAGCCATAAGGGCAGCTTGCCGGCGGTGTGCTCGAGCAAAACGGCCACAAAGCGTTCCATCGAGCCGAAGGGCGCACGGTGGATCATCACCGGACGGTGCTTCTGATTGTCCTTGCCTGTGTATTCAAGTCCGAATCGCTCCGGAAGATTGTAGTCCACCTGAATGGTGCCGAGTTGCCATCTGCGTCCGATGGCGTCTTTCACCATGAAGTCAAGCTTCGGCCCATAAAAGGCTGCCTCACCTTCCACCTGACGGGCTTTCAGCCCTTTCTCTTCGCAGGCCTCGATGATTGCTTTCTCTGCCAGATGCCAGTTCTCGTCGCTGCCGATATATTTCTCCTTGTTCTTGGGGTCGCGGAGTGAAATCTGAGCCTCGAAGTTCTGGAAGTCAAGTGCCTTGAAGATGTAGAGGATGATGTCCATCACTTTCAGGAACTCATCCTTTATCTGGTCGGGCGCACAGAAGATATGCGCATCGTCCTGAGTGAATCCTCTCACTCGTGTCAGGCCGTGAAGCTCTCCGCTCTGCTCGTAGCGATACACGGTGCCGAATTCCGCAAGTCGCATCGGAAGGTCGCGGTAGCTGCGTGGCGATGTCTTGTAGATCTCGCAGTGGTGGGGACAGTTCATGGGCTTGAGCATATATTCCTCGCCTTCTTCAGGAGTATGTATCGGCTGGAAGGAATCCTTGCCATACTTCGCCCAGTGACCTGACGTCACGTAGAGTGCCTTGTTGCCGATATGCGGGGTGATCACCTGAAGATAGCCGTATTGCTTCTGTATCTTGCGCAGGAATTGCTCGAGACGGTCGCGGAGAGCGGCTCCTTTGGGCAACCATAAGGGTAGTCCCTGTCCCACTGTCGGAGAGAAGGCAAACAGCTCCATCTCTTTGCCCAGTTTCCTGTGGTCGCGTTTCTTGGCCTCCTCGAGCAGGGTGAGATATTCGTCGAGCATCTTCTTCTTGGGGAAAGTGATGCCATACACTCTCACAAGCTGATCGCGCTTCTCGTCGCCGCGCCAGTAGGCTCCGGCAAGCGAAGTCACTTTCACTGCCTTGATGGGCGACGTGTTGGGAAGGTGGGGACCGCGGCATAGGTCGGTGAAGTCGCCCTGGGTATAGGTGGTGATATGTCCGTCCTCAAGTTCGCTGATAAGCTCACACTTATAGTTCTCGCCTCTGTCTCCAAACATTTTAAGCGCGTCTGCCTTGGAGATGTCGCGACGAATAATATCCTCCTTCTTCTGAGCAAGTTCGAGCATCTTTTTCTCGATCTTGGGGAAGTCTTCTGAAGTGATCTTGTGTTCGCCGGGGTCGATGTCGTAATAGAAGCCGTTCTCAATTGCCGGCCCTATTCCAAATTTCACACCGGGGTAAAGCTCCTGAAGTGCCTCTGCCAGAAGATGGGCGGAGGAGTGCCAGAAGGCATGCTTGCCCTCGGGTGAATCCCATTTGAAGAGTTCGATGTGTGCATCTTTGTCTATCGGACGGGATATGTCCCATTCCTCGCCATCCACTTTTGCCGCCAGCACATCGGCTGCAAAGCGGGGTGATATGCTTTCGGCAATCTGATAGGGCGTAGCGCCTTTCTCAAATTGCTTGCTGTTGCCGTCAGGAAACGTGATGTTGATCATATTCGGTCGGTTGTGTTGTTTTCCTTTTAGTCCCCATACTCCGTATTGTATACAGGTCAGTATAGGTCTCTTTCAATCTGCAAAGATAATTCTTTTTCTTTATTCATGCAAATCTTATGCCATTTCTTTCTTTTTCCGTCTCTTTTTCTCTCCTCTTTCTCTTCTCTTTCACCCTCTTTCCATTTTGTGTCCCTTCGCTTACTGCTTATCCTGATTCTTTTTTCCGAATCGCGGATCTATCTTGAGCAGGGCGCAGCTTATGAAGGTGGCCACACTCGTGGCCACTGCCACCCAGAAGAAGTTGACATAGCCTTGTGGTCCTTCTCCGCCGAATATGTGGATGGATTCGAGCTCATTATGCAGCCATCCGGCGGCCATGCCGGGCAACATCATGCCCAGTGCCATGAAGGCTGTGCAGAATGCGTAGTGGCTGGTCTGACTTTCTCCCTGACTGAAATAGATGAGATAGAGCATGAAAGCGGTGAATCCGAATCCGTATCCGAATTGTTCCAACCCCACGGCCGTACATATATATATGAAGTCGGTGGGCTGTGTCATGGCCATCAGGCAGTAAAACAGACATGGCAGTGTCAATGTCATGGCCATCGGCCATAGCCAGCGTTTGAGTC
This sequence comes from Bacteroidales bacterium, assembly GCA_014800515.1. Taxonomy (GTDB): domain Bacteria; phylum Bacteroidota; class Bacteroidia; order Bacteroidales; family Muribaculaceae; genus Lepagella. The sequence continues at coordinate 8,194 of JAAVFY010000071.1, read as the reverse complement.
CGTTGCGTGATATGGCTATTCCTCCGGCAATTCCTCCGGCTAGCAGGGCTATGACTCCTACCGTGCCGTTTACGATCCCTACCTCTGCCGTTGTCAGTCCGAGCCCGCCGCTCTCCCGACTTCCCACGAGGAAGGGTTGCACGAGCTTCACACATAAGGCTTCGGGCAGACGGTAGAGGAGCATAAAGCTGAGCGCGCTCCATATATGTGGCTTGGAAAAGAAACTTACGAATGTCTCGCCGAATCCTCGCATAATGTCGCCTGCGGTCTTCCCTCCTGAAGGATGGTCGTCAGTGGGACGGGGAAGGATATAGGTGTGCCAGGCTGCCACTATCAGGAAGAAGGTGGAAAGAACTCCGAATACTACACTCCAGGCTGTCGTCACGTCGCCTCCCCGTTCTTCAAGTATACCGGCGAGCACCACTAATCCGCCTTGCCCGATGATGGATGCGATGCGATAGAACGTGGATCGCACTCCGACGTATGCGGCCTGATCATGTGGTGTCAGAGCAAGCATATAGAAGCCATCGGCGGCTATGTCATGGGTTGCGCTGAAGAAGGCCATGAGCCAGAACACTCCCAGTGTGGCTGTGAAGAAGAAGGGCAGATGTAGCAGTAGGGCCACGGCGGCCATGGCTCCTCCGATAAGCCATTCCATGGCTATTGTCCAGTGGTGTTTGGTCTTGATTAGATCTACAAACGGACTCCAGAAGGGTTTTATCACCCAGGGAAGATAGAGCCACCCTGTGAAGAAGGCCATTTCGGCCACTCCGATTCCCATCCTGACATACATTATCACTGTAAGCACATTGACGGCGAAGTAGGGGAGTCCTTCTGCTATATATAAGGTGGGTATCCAGCACCATGGTGATGTTTTTGTGGCGTGGCGGGGGACGCGATTTTCGTTCTTGGCGTTCATTGTCGGAGTTGTTGTATTATTGTATGGTGAGGGGGGCCGGGAGTGGGCTCAGCTGCGCGTCGGGGAAGTAATATCGCAATATCTCTGTGTGATTGTGTGTCAGAGCCATTCTTGCTGCTCCTATCTGGCATAATCCTACGCCATGACCCCAGCCCCGGCCTTTCAGGTGGAATATGTCTCCTTCGTCAAGTACGGAGAAGGCGGAAGATTTCAGATGACTTTTAGAAAGGACTCGCCTTATATGGAGCTCTTTGCCGATTGTGGCTTCGGCCTTGTCTCCGATGATTCGAAGGAGGTGATGACGCCCGGAAGGCCCTGTGGCGAGAGGAAAGAGTTGCTCGGCTCGTTCTCCTATTTCTATATTGAATAGCTCTCTGAGCCGGTTGGCAATGAATCGTTTGTCCACACTTTCTTCCCATGTGTGGAAATCGAGGTCATGGCCTCGGTCGTAGTCTTTGAGAATGACTGAGAGCAGATCTCCTCGCTGCTTGCTGTCCATTGCGGAAAGGTCACACCATGGGTCGGGTCGGGCGGTCAGTCCGGGGGGTGTGACGTCTTGCCAGCAGGTGCTGAACAGTTCGGTGTGGCCTCCGCAACATTTGGAGAATCGGGCATCGACTGGCTCCCCCAGGGAGTCGGTAAGTATTATTCCGGCTGTCTCTCGTATCGCTGCCTGCCCTTGTGGCGAAATATCGGTTATCCCCTGGTATCGCTGGCAATGGTCGTCAGCACAGACATGAAACCCGTTGTGGTCGGCGGTGTCGTCCCAGCCGATATGCAAGTTGTCTTTCTCTGTCTTCCCTGCGCTTCCTTCTTGATGACAGCGTAGTATTTTCCCTATGGCCCAGCTTCTGGAGAGTATGGCATGTGTCTTGAGAAACTCCGAAGGGGCGGAAGGGTTCATCTCACTGCCCACCACTATCTCCAGATATTTCTCCAGCGGCAGGGTGTTGATGAGCCTTACTCCGTCGGATGCGATGCCGTCAAGTATCTCTATTTTTCCGGGAAGCACTGCTTCTCGTGTCTGTTGCCAGTGGAAGTCTTTGCCGATCAACTGGTTTCGGACCACAGTCAGTCCTCCTTCGATGGTATGCAGCGACGGTTCACCGTCGGTCACTATCCCGACGCGTATCATCATCTCTCCTGTCATATCGCCTTTCACTCTCTCCTTTCTCACTCTTTCACTCCTCTCGGATTTTTCATCAGTTTTGGATTATGCTTCCATGCCTGTCTCGGAGAATATCGTTCTGACATCCTCCTCAGTGATCTTTTCAAAGTCTTCGGCTCGCGGAGTGATGATGACTCCGGCCATATCGATCGCTCCGGGACTGACGAGAAGCCGTTCGTCGCCTTCGGCTGAATAGCATGTCGGACGGTGAGCTTTGCGTGGCACAGCCAGCGCACGCAGCAAGCCTGTGTTGTGATCCGTCCACATATAAGTGTTCACAAGCCCCGGGTCTGGATTTCCATCCTTATCGTTGCCGAAATGGGTAAGGGTCTCGACTAAGGCTGTCATTTTCTCATCCTCGGGCCGTATGACAGCGGTTATGAATCTGAAGGGTAGCTCGGCCTTCATCTCCGTACTCACCATTATATCTTTCCCTGACGCCGGATGGAGTCGCTCCACGAGTCTGAGAAGTGGAAGCTCGGAGGCAAGGACGGCCTGAAGGTGCAGATGATCGGGCGCACTTGCCCCGGCATTGGCTCCGTTAAAGAAGATACAGAGCCCGGGAGATCTGGCGGCGAGGGGTGCCATGGCGAGAGGAGGGGCGGTCTGCGGTCTGTGATCGGTGGCGACGATTGTGAAGTGTACGGGAAATATGGGGTAGGGATTTACGAGCAACTCCATATTCTCTATGATCGGAATTGCAAATTGCTCCTCGGGGCGGTTCTCTTTGCAGAGAAAGCATCTGCGGGCTGCGATGCTTTCCTTGCTTATATCGGCTGCCGTAGATTTTATCCTCGCCGGATTAAGCTGTATGATCACGGGGAGATCTCCAATCATCATGCTCTTGCGTCGGCAACTCGCCAGGGCATCAAAATTCTTTTTTGCCTCGGGCCAGACAGCCAGCTGAGCTTCTATAAGCTCGCTGACTGTCTCGTCGTTCAATATGTCAAAACGGCTGGTCATCCGGACTCTCTTTTATTATGCGGTTCATTTTCATGCGGGCCATGATTTCTACTGACCGCAGAAAGTCTTTGTATGAGTTGTTGCGGTTGGTGGCCTCTATACTCAGGGCCGCATCTGAATTTCCTTCCCATCTCCGGCAGAGATAGAGGGGGTCGTAGATTCTTCCCACTGCATAATCCCGACTTATACGCAGACATACGGCATAGTCTTCTCCGTAGCTCACGTCGGGGAAGAGTATCTGACGCACCACTTTTGTATAGTAGGCGCGAGGTGCTCCGAATCCATTCACTCTCAGTGCATTGTTGTGTCCGTTGGTGTCTGTCCATTCGCGATGGTCGATGAGGCCGGGGGGGATAGGCCGCAGGTTAAAGTCTGTCATCATATAGCTGCCTATCACCATGGCTGCCCCTGTCTCCAGAAATTCATCCACTATTCTCTGAAGAGTAGTGACGTCGGAGTAGAGGTCGTCGGAGTCAAGTTGCACTGCGAACGCGCCGCAATGTTCGCTCCGGAGTGCTATGTTCCAGCATCCGCCTATGCCGTGGCCTTCATGGCCTGTGAGGCTGATGACTTTCAGGCGAGGGTCTGTGACGGTAGCGAGGGCTTGCGATGTGCCGTCGGTGCTTCCGTTGTCCACCACTATCACGTTGTACGGAAATGTCGTGAGCTGACTGAGGGCGGATTTCACGGCATCAAGTATGGTGCCGACTCTGTTTCTCACGGGGATCACCACGCTCGCTCTCACCGGAAATTCATTTAGTTCATTCTCTGTGTAGTTTATATTGCCGGGAGGGGTCTCTATAAGGGCGTTTATCTCATACAGATGGTCGGTCAATACCTCCTCCATGGCTTTCTGGTAGTCGGCATTGCGGGGATCCACATAGTCGTGCTGTTTCTCTCCGCTTTTCCGGTAGTCATCTTTATCCACGGTGTAGAGATATTCGGGCACCATGGCGATGATATTGCCGATCGACATTCTGAGTCGCATGGCATACCATCCTCCGTCCGGCAGGGCGGAATCTTCTTCGTTGAAGTCGTCGGTGGCGCTCAGGATGTCGGCTATGTTCAGGAGTACGAGTGGTCCGAAGTCGAAATCATCGCGCACTGAGCCGGGCTGGTAGTCGCACACGGGGTGCGACTCAAGCTCGCCGTCGGCTGTCCGCTCGCGATAATAGGAGTAGGTGATGGTGGCGTCGCAGTCGTTGGCCACATCTATCATCCTCTCATAACTCTCCGCGGAGATCTCCGGTTCTCTCCCTTTCAGGGCCACAAGTATATATTGATCGAGCGGCCGTCGGAGAAGCTCTTCTTTCAGTGCGTCGACGGTGGTGAATTTATATGGTGTCGTCGGTTTCATGGTCTGTTTGTTTCTGTTGATTTTTTCCTGAGAAGTTGAAGAAACTTTTTTTCTTAGCTACTTAGCTACTTACAATTTCTCAGTCTTCTTCCACTGCTTCCAGGAGTTCGATGATAAGACTGTTACGGAGGTTTTCATCGGTGATGGCCTCGAGGGGAACACTGCTGACTGCCACTTTGCTGCGCCCGCGTCGGCTCAGCAAGCCGGCTCCGAGTCCGTTGTCTGTGAAAGTGAGCAGGGTGGAGGTGTCAAGTTCGCCGGAGGGCATCAGCACGTCGGGATGCTCCACGATGTAGATTTTGTCGTTGAGCGTCGATGAGTAGTTATACTCACGTGGTGCCAGTCCGTAGCCTGTCGCACTGATTCTTCCGCTTCTGGTGCGGGCGAGTGAATCGGCGGGCATCGCGATTCCGAGTATTTCGGAAGCAAACCGTCTCGCGTCGGGTTCCTGCCTGTAGTCGTAGAGGTCTGACGCCACGTATTGACCGCTTACTATCAGGTCGCCTCCCTTGTCGGTGAAGCCGGTCAGGGCTTCGCGCAATGCTTTGGGCACTCCTGTGAAGCGCAGACCTGATTTCCCGTTGCCGGTGACTGTCATCTTCTGTTTCCCGAGTATGAGGTCCACTGTCTTGTAGTCTGACAGTTTCACACTGCCGCTCTCCACGGCTCCCGCGCTGGAGCTGACGAAGCCTCGTCCCGCGGCGGCGAGTGCTTTTCCATGTTCGTAAGGATAGTCGAATGTGTTGCCGGCTATCACTTTGTCTACGTAGTTGCTTGCCGATCGTCCGAAGGATTCCCCTGCTCCGCGGCGATATTCTGTCTGATGTCCGCTGAAGGAGATGTCGCGGATGTAGGGCACGCCGAAGTCTTCTTCGGAGTTAAAACCGGCCCGGCCTTCGCTGCTGAAGTGGGAGGGTGCGCTCACACGTGTGAAGCCGTTGATTATCATGACAGGTGTCTTGTCGTCTTCTCCTTCTCTGAGGGCCAGAGTCTCGCCGGCGAAGGCCACTCCTCCTTCATTGGCGGCTATCACTCTGAAGCTGTGGATCTCGTGATCTTTGGTCTTGATGTCAAAGTGGGTGGAGGTGGTCTCGCCTACTTTGTGGAATCCGAGTTCGTCGCCGCTACGTTCTTCAATGATATAGCGTGTCGCCACTGCCGTGGGTTCGAGTCTGTCAGGTGTGGGCATCCAGCTCAGCCGGTAGTGGCCTTTCTTTATGCGCTGGATTGCGAAGTCTTTCACGGGCAGGGGCTGCACCACGAATTCACGCCCTTTTCTTTCGGCCACAAAGCGGCCCATCGCTTTGTAGATGGCGCGGCCCACCATGAATCGGAATGCGGGGTCAAGACCGTACTGCATATCGGCGAAGTTCTGGTGGCTCATCAATTCTATCAGGGTGGTGGGCACCTCGGGCACCCGTGCCTCTACGTATGTCTTGTCCCACATGGAGCGGCGTGTCCATCGGGGCTCGAAGGTCTGCCGTATGTCAGTCGTGATCTGGCGCATCACCATGTCGGTGAGCATTCTGGAGTTTATACGGGCTGTCCCGTCCCGATATGTGTCGCCATTGTTGGTGTAGTATATGCCGAGTGTGCCTACAAAACTGTCGTCGGCTCGTTTGCCGGCGTCTGAGTGAAGGGCGAGCACCATGTCGATGGGGATGTTGAGTCCTTCTCTGCCGGGGAGCACACGCGAACCTCCGGCCAGATAGTTCACCCAGTGGCCTCTCGATGTGTAGTCGTCTTTGTAGTCGTCTGCGCCGTGATAGGGCGAATAGATTCTTTCGGGCATCCCGGCCCATTGCAGCCAGTAGCGGGCTCCCTCCAGATAGCGTGGCATTCCGGAGGTCCGGAATGTGGGCGCGGGTCCTTTCTTCATCTCCGAGAGGGGAGTGGCGGGCACGGAGGTGTCGCGCGGGGTGTCATTGGCGTCTATGTCGTCGCCGCTGTCTTCGCTGCTGTCGTCATCATCCTCTTCTGCCTCGTCTATGGCTTCCTGTGCCTCTTTCTCGGCTTGGGCGAGTGCCAGACCTGTGTCGGGGGTGGAGGGGTCGTAATATACGTCGCTGCGGCGTGCGCTCCGTGCTATATTGCCCATGCCGCCTCCTATTTTCACAGCGTCGGCCGTGACTATACGCCCGTCGGCTTTGTCGCTGACGTTGCTAAGTGTCACAACGGGTTCTGTGTCGCTGTAGCCTGCCTCGAGGGGGAAGGTGCCTAAGTATATCCATGTCCCTCCTCCCATTGTCTGATTCACTTTGAATTCTTTGCTGCCGCCGGAGTAGTTGACGGTGTAGCGGGCATCTTCCGTGGAATTGGGGAGGGTCTTGTAGCTGACGTAGACCGCATATTCGCCGTCTTCGGGTATGTCGGCATACCAGGCCGCTGCCGACGGCGAACCTGATTTTATCGTGGTGGTCTGTCGATATGTTCCGTTCTCAAAGGGATTCTCTGTGTCACGGAAGTCGGGCAGGTCGTAGATGAAACCTTCTCCTTGGCCGGTCTCCCAACGTCTCGCGCCGTTCATCTCGCGATAGTGGGGCTGTGAATATATTTCTCCTTCGTCGTTGGTGTCGTTGTCCACAATCACCTCATGGCGGTTGATGTCGCGTTCGCGGGGGAGAAGCACGTAGCCGCCGGCGTTCTCTACCATGGGCACTATGAAGGGCAGCATATAGCTCATGGTGTAGGTGTCTTCTATTGTCTCGAACAGGAACCCTCGCTGCCACATCCAAGCCGCACTCGCGGGGCGGAAGTATCGGCCATGACTGTGCCAGAGTGCGAGTATGTCGCCTTGCATCCCTTTCCTGGCGTTGACGTAAGGTTCGGTGGCGACGACAAAGGGGATGTTCTTACGGTGGTTCTCGGGCAGTTTGTCTACTTTCGTGATGTAGTAGGAGAGGTTTCTGTTGCCTACACTCAGATTCACGGAGTATCCTCTCAGTGAGTCGGGGAGCACCTCGCTCACTGACTTGCGTAAGTCGGCTATCAGCTCCTGTGTCACAGGCAGATAGGTGAAGTTCTCGTTGAGACTCACTTTTGCCGTCCTTGAACGTGAGTCGGGCTTGACACTGTTGATGCGCAGACCGCCCGGATTCATCTTCTCGGGGATCCTGCCTGTCACGTAGCTGTTGACGGCAAGGGTCAGTGAGTCATAGCTCACTGTCTCCTGCGGCGGTTGCGGTTTCGGGGTTGTCCGCTTCTTCGTTGTTGCGGAGGTCTTCTTCTTTGTGGAAGACGCAGTCTTGCTTCCTTTCTTTTTCTTGGAAGTGGCTCTTGACGACCTCTTTTTCTTGCTCCCGCTGCTCTTTTTCTTGGCAGTCTGGGTGGTCTTGGCTTTGCTTTTGCGGGCCGACGCCTCTACGTCGGTGATGTAGCCGCCGCCGGCCGCCAAAGCCCCCGCAAGAAGCAGATATATCAGTTTGCTTGATTTCATTACTTTAGTCTTATTGCTTCTCGTGCCCTCTGAAGTAGTCTTTATGTAGTTAAATGACTATTATACTCTGTTCCTCATTTTTAATTTTGGAATTCGTAAATAGGTCCATGACAACTTCTTTGATAAAAGGCTGTTGTAGATGGCTGATTCTGTCTTTGGAAAAATAAGTAGCTAAGAACAATTAATAATATGATAGATGCGCGATAATTTTGAGACAGGTTGGCCGCGGAGTGAAGGAGCTTAGCGAGCTAAGCGACTGAGAGACAAGGTCAAGATGGCCAAAATTAGCCGCATATATCATATTAAGATACTTTCAAAGCTACTGAGTTATTATATCGTTTAATTTTTCTT
>JAAVFY010000070.1 GCA_014800515.1 Bacteroidales bacterium | reverse complement strand
TGGCCATCTTGACCTTGTCACTCAGTCGCTTAGCTCGCTAAGCTCCTTCGCTCCGCGGCCAACCTGTCTCAAAATTATCGCGCATCTATCATATTATTAATTGTTCTTAGCTACTTAGCTATTACAGCTATTAGAAAGCCGAGAAAACAGCAGAGATCCCGAAGCTTTTTTTGATGATTGTCACTCAGTGGCAAAACCTTCGGAAGCCGCTCGCTTTGACATGCGCTCGATACGCTTCTCAAGGTCAGGGTGGGAGGAGAAGAGCTGATTCATCTTGCTTGACTTCTGTTCGCCCTGCAACTCTTTGAGTCGCTTGAAAGAGAGAGCCATCGCGTAGGGATTCTTGCCGTGGCTCTTGAGGAATTCATATCCGTAGTCATCGGCGGCAGACTCTTGCTTCTGCGAATATGTGGCACCGGCGAGAGCCTCACCAAGATCACCGAGCTGGGAATCAGTGAGAGCGGCTACCGTGCCATTGGTGGCACCGAGTCCGTCGCGTAGGGCTGACGTCAGGAGAGCCTGCTTGAATGCTTTCTTTGAATCGTGGTGAGCCACGTGGCCTACTTCATGACCGATGACGCCAAGCAGTTCGTCGTCACTCATAATGTCCATAAGAGAGGAGAAGACACGCACACTGCCGTCGGCGCATGCGAAAGCATTAACGTCAATGACATTATAGACCTTGAAATTCAAAGGTATGCCCTCTACGGATGTCAGACCTTCCGTGAGATTTTTAAGGCGCACCACATAGGGATCGTCATCGGGAAGAACCGGATTATTCTTATCCATCCAGTCGATATATTCCTTGACGTAGGCCGTCATTTGGTCATCGGTGAGAGTCACGGCTTTCACTGCCTTAGCAGCACCGCCGATGGCTTTCTTAAGATTGAGCTGTGCGGATACAGGCATACAGGATGCGGCCACTGCTACGGCAAGGATAGAGAGAGTTCGGATAATTTTTTTCATAGTTGTAATCTTTGTGAAGTGGTCAGACCTCTTCTTTGTAATTTCAGTTTTCGAACTGCAAAATTAGAAATAAATTCCGAAAATAGAAATATGGAATAAGTGAACTATTGGCTGACATATCCTGTTTTCATTCCGGATTTCAATACTTAAACGAAAATCATGAGCAAGAAAATATCCCGAAGTAACATTATAATCTCGTCAGCACTCATAGTGTCGATCATACTGGCGTCTATTGGAATGATTTATAAGGCTGATACGCTTATATCTATATGGGTGCCTGTGGGAATATCACTTGCATTCGCGTGCGCCACATTGCTTCCAGGACTACGGATATGGGGGCGAGTATGTTCAGATTCGGGGAAGTGGGTTGCCGGAGTGCTCCATACCTTCGTAGCCGGCAGCATCATATTCTTCCTTCTTCTCTTTGTCAACTATAAGGGAGCCGACTTCGCAAAGGGGGAAAAGATGGAAGCTACTGTAGAGAACAAGTATACAAAGGAGCATACATCGGGTGGCGGAAGAAGACATCGAAACCGATCGTCCTATACTACGTGGCATATACGGTTGCGTCTGCCGGACGGTAGAGCCGTGACCTACGAGATAAGCCGAGAAAGTTATTACCGTCTTAGATATGGTTCGAAAATCAGTGTGAACGTGGCTCGGGGAACTTTTGCATGGGAGGTAATGAAATTAGATAACTAAGAATGTGGGATGAAGTAAGGGGTGGCACAACCGTTGGTTATGCCACCCCTGTTTTATTTGGAGCAGATGCTATTATTTAGCGAGTCTGCGCTCAAGGTTCTCGCGGATAGCCTTGAGGAACTGCTCGGAATTTACAGCCTTCGGCTCGATGCCCTCCATGAGGTTGACGAGGTCCTTGGTGCAGATGCCGGCGTTGAGTGTGTCGAAGCAAGCGTCTTCGAGCTGACAGCCGAAGTTGACGAGTTCGGGGAGATTATCCATCTCACCACGCTTTGAAAGCGCGCCACTCCATGCGAAGATAGTGGCCATGGGGTTTGTGGAAGTCTCCTCGCCCTTGAGGTGCTTGTAATAGTGGCGTGTCACTGTGCCGTGAGCAGCCTCATACTCATACTTGCCATCGGGAGATACGAGAACAGATGTCATCATGGCGAGAGAACCGAATGCAGTGGAGACCATGTCGCTCATCACATCTCCATCATAGTTCTTGCAAGCCCAGATGAATCCACCTTCGGAACGCATCACGCGAGCCACAGCGTCATCAATAAGGGTATAGAAATATTCGATGCCAAGACGCTCGAAATCGCTCTTGTACTCCTCGAACACCTCATCGAAGATTTCGCGGAAACGTGCGTCATACTTCTTGGAGATTGTGTCCTTTGTCGAGAACCAAACGCTCTCTTTGTTATCGATAGCGAACTTGAAGCAGCTATGAGCGAAAGAGCGGATCGACTTGTCGACGTTGTGCATGCCCTGGAGCACGCCGGGACCCTTGAATTCGTGAACCACGACTTCCTCTTTCTTGCCACTCTTACCCTCGAACACGAGCTTGGCCACGCCCTCTTCCTCAGCACGGATCTCCACACTCTTGTAGACATCGCCATAAGCGTGACGGGCAATAGTGATGGGGCGCTTCCAGCTACGCACGGCAGGCTTGATGCTGGGGATTGTGATCGGAGTGCGGAACACAGTGCCGTCAAGGATAGAACGGATTGTGCCGTTGGGACTCTTCCACATAGAATGGAGGTTATACTCCGTCATACGCTGAGCGTTGGGAGTGATAGTGGCACACTTCACGGCCACACCATATTTCTTCGTGGCTTCAGCGGCTTCGATAGTGATCTTATCATCAGTCTTATCACGCTCGGGAAGGCCAAGGTCATAATACTCGGTCTTGAGGTCGACGAAAGGAAGGATGAGTTCGTCCTTGATCATCTTCCAGAGGATACGAGTCATCTCGTCGCCGTCCATCTCCACGAGGGGAGTGGTCATCTTGATTTTCTCCATAATGGGGTCAAAAAAATTACTTATTGAGATTCTTATAATAATTCATGAGGCAGCCATCGGTCAGAATCTGACGCTCAACGGGAGTAAGATTCTTGAAGTAGAGCTTGAGGTCGGACACGCCGTTGGCGGTGATAACCTTGGCCATGATCTCCTCCTTGCCGTCAAGCATAGCCTGACGAATTCCGGGAACGAATACAAAATCACCGGCTACATAGTCGAACTTCACATCCTTGTCGATAGTGAAAGGCACGATGCCCCAGTTAATACAGTTGGAGCGATAGCGCTTGGTGGCGTATTCGTAGCAGATGTTGGCATCTCCACCGAGCACCTTCTGGCAGGAAGCTGCCTGCTCGCGAGCGGAGCCGTCGCCTGGACGATTAGCGAATACGCAGGAACCGAGAGAAGTGTCGTCAGCCTTGGCACCTACCTTGGAGAGAACCTCCTCCACATTGGCGGGGCACTTGCCCTCACGACGCTCGAGATCTTCCTTCTGAATACGCTTGCTGATGCCTACGTACTCAGGCACACGACGAGAGAGAGCGAACTCAGAGAGTTTGAGCGGATTGGAACGATAGCTTGAAGTCTCTCCGGAGGGGATAAGCTCGTCGGTAGTGGTCACGGGATCGTGGATCACGGCAGCCAGCTCGAGGAGCATATTCTCCTGCATGGGATACATAGTGGGCCAGTCCTTGATGTTGGGACCATAGCGGAGCTCGGTGTCGAGTTTCTCGTTGCCATAGCCGTTGTAGACGCGACGCTCGTAGATTCTCTCGTCGAACTCGTAGGGTTTGTGGTTGTCGTCAAACTCCACGTCAGTAGCCGCAGTGATCACGCCACCATTGGCAGCAGTGGCAGCGATGGAGCGTGCGTCCATAAGAGCCACGAGAGAGATCTGGCCCTGACCGGGCTTGGAACCTTCACGGTTGGGGAAGTTGCGGGTGGTGTGGCGGATAGAAAGACCATTGTTGGAAGGCACGTCGCCGGCACCGAAGCAAGGACCACAGAAAGCAGGTTTGATAACCACACCGGCCTCAAGAAGCTCCTCGGCGATGCCGCTGCGGGTAGTGGCCATATATACGGGCACAGACTGCGGATAGGCAGAAATTGTGAAATAGTCGTTGCCTACGCTCTTATCCTTGAGGATTGCGGCAGCCTGAGAAAGGTTGTCGTAAGTACCGCCCGAGCAACCGGCGATGATACCCTGGTCGGCCATAACCTTACCGTCCTTGATTTTGCTTACGAGGTCGATCTCCACCTTGTCGCCGAAACGCTTGCGAGTATCCTCCTCCACTTCACGGAGAATACGCTCCGGATCGGCCTGGAGCTCATGGATAGTATAGGCGTTAGAGGGGTGGAACGGAAGAGCGATCATGGCCTCCTGCTTGGAAAGGTCGATCTTAATCACACCATCGTAGTAAGCCACCTTGCCGGGGTTGAGTTCCTTATAGTCCTCGGGACGGCAGTGCTGCTCATAGTGCTTCTTCACCTCATCGTCAGTCACCCAGATAGAGCTGAGGCAAGTAGTCTCAGTGGTCATGATGTCGATACCGTTGCGGAAGTCAATGGGAAGATTCTTCACACCGGGGCCTGCAAACTCAAGCACTTTATTCTTAACAAAGCCATTGTCGAAAACAGCTTTCACGAGAGAGATAGCCACGTCGTGGGGACCGATACCCTTCTTAGGAGTACCCTCCAGCCAAACGAGCACCACCTCGGGAGCATTGATATCCCAAGTATTGCGGAGCAGCTGCTTCACAAGCTCGCCGCCACCCTCGCCGACGCCCATATTTCCAAGTGAGCCATAACGGGTGTGGGAGTCAGAACCGAGAATCATATTGCCGCACTTCACCATGGCCTCGCGGGCATACTGGTGGATTACAGCTTGGTTTGCCGGCACATAGATGCCGCCATATTTCTTTGCAGCAGAGAGGCCGAACACGTGGTCGTCCTCGTTGATAGTACCGCCAACGGCACAAAGAGAGTTGTGGCAGTTGGTCATGGCGTAGGGAAGCGGGAACTTCTCAAGGCCCGAAGCGCGGGCAGTCTGGATGATGCCCACGTATGTGATATCGTGGCTCATCATGGCATCGAAGCGGATACGCATCTTGTCGCCCTTAGATCCGTCAACATCGTGGTTACGAAGGATCTGATAGGTGATGGTGTTCTCGCGGGCCTCCTCAGGAGTAGGAAGTCCGTTGGTGTCGGTGGCGAATTCCTTGCCGTCGAGCAGATAGACGCCCTTGTCGATAAGTTCGATCATGAGTTGTTAATTTCTAAGAGTATTAAGAATTGAATAAGAATCAAAGATCATGAGGGGAGAATAGAATCGGCGAAGAGAGTGAGAGCCAGCATATCTGCCGCGCCCCCATGTGAGATATTACGCTGTATGAACGCCCGGTTGAGTTTTTCCACTCCCTCGATAGAAAATGAATCGAGCAGCTCGGCTGCCTCCGCCGCAGAAACGGCGGCCATCTCCTCTCCTGCCCTATAGAGAGCGTTGGAGTCATGAAGAGTGGAGATGATGAGAAGAAGAAGCCGCAATTCAGGGAAATCAAATCCCCCCCTGCGATATGAGCGCAAAGCGGGAAGCCACTCCGCGAAAAGAGGTGCATAACCGTCGAGAGCCATATCGAGAGCTCCGCCGCGGCCATACCGACGACTCACCTCCGCTCCATGAGACTCATCATTACGCTCCACGAAAGAAGCCAAGGCAGCCATCTCAGCAGAAAGAAGAGCCGGCGACAGCGATTCGCCTCGTGCCAGTATCGAAGCTGAGGCAGCCACCATCAGCCCCATCGCAAAGATCGCACCGCGGTGAGTATTCACTCCGGCAGTGGCTTCAAGCATTTCCTGCTCCGCCTCCCTACCGATCTCCACAAGGTCAGCCATCAACTCCTCTCTATTATCCGGAGAGTAACTGAGAGAAGCCACAGAAGCCATCCGTGCGAACCAAGGTTCGAGCACACCGATACTGATAGCCATAAGAGAATGATCCATATCAGAGTGCGAACCGGAATCAAGCATATCGACCAGCCCCGGCTTCGGAGTAAGGTCAAGTTCACCTCGCAAAGCAGAGGCAGCGGCGCGGGCAAGAAGATAAGGCACAGTGTCAGGAGCCACAATCTTCAGGGCCTCGTCAAGGCGTCCCTCCTCAGTGAGCCGTCTGACATTGGATGCAGAGACCGGGACATCGTCGCATTCAAGCCGAGAAAACTCCTTCACCTCCACCCCTGACTCAGGGAGAATGGAGTGCATACACTTATTGTAGAAGGCCGTCAGTTCGTCAGAGGGTTCAGAGCCCACAAAACGCACCGAAGCATCGAGAGCAGGGGCAATATGACGGGCAAAAATATTGAGGTCGAGAGTGATATGGGTGAGAGAGGTATCACTTTTCTTCTTGATGAAATAAGAAGGAAAAGTAGAAGCCGATATGGCATATTCGCTACCTTCAGCCACCGTCACATTAGGCAGCGAAGAGCAAGCCTTAAGCAGAATCGACCGGCGAGTGGAGTAGGAATAAAGAGTCATAGGATTATCAGCCACAGGGATCACAGTGAGACAGTCGCACTCCGCGGCGGCAGACCTGATAAGGAAAAGATGACCGGCAGTAAGCGGATTTGCATTCATCACAATCACGCCGTTGCGCCGGCCCCTGGGCAAGGATCTGAGATGGGCCACATAATCATCAAGACCCTTTCTGGAACTCTGCATCATCACAGCCTTGGGAGCCTCCCCTATCAGATGAAATCCGAGAGAGCGAAACATTTCTTTATTCTCCGGCTTTGTAAACACCGTGACAAACGGGGCACCGGCATCTCGAGCTATGGAATAGAGATGAGAGACGAGAGTGGAAGCTACATTCTGTCCGCGCAATTCTTCGGAGAGAGCGAGACACTTTATGGTGTGGCCCTGCAATCCGCCGCAACCCACAAGTCTGTCATCGGAGTCATAGACTCCAACCAGATACTCAAGCTCCGGATCGAGTTCAAGACCCACTCCGGCAAGGAAATGAGAGGCACGCTGACGGAACCACTTAGAATCAAGAGGGATTGCCCTGAGTTCAAATTTCTGAAACATAGGCATCAACAGTGTCTGATATAAATTGGATAATGTCGGAATAAGAATGGCGTCCGCTCCTCATGCAGACACGGGCATCGTCACCGCATACGAGACAATTACGGCGCGAAAACCCTATCGACTGACGGGAGAGAGGACGAAGGTCGGCACCAATGACATCAATATCCATCAGGCGTCCGAGGGGATGAGTCTCCTCTATTGCCACAGCTCTGCGCTTAGCATCCTGAGGAGAAAGGGAAGATACGATCCACAGTTCGAAACCGGTGGGAAGATCGCTGACCGCCCAATAGCGGGCAGTAGAGGCAAAGGCATCAGCCAGGGCATCAGAGGCGGCACGCGCCACAACCGACGTGGCATAATTGCGTTTTTCACTACCCGGAGCCACCACCGTAAGCACAACGATAGCCGAACCCGGCCAGTGAGCGGCCAGACTGTACTGCCGCGCCTGTCGATGGTCGCGGGCGAGGAGCATATCCTCGAGAGTCACCTGAGAGACCTCAGTCATGATGCAAGAAAGAGTCCGTAGATGCGTGCCGGCACAGCAGGTGCCGGCACGCGGCGGACATTCAGTCAGATATAATTTTTAGTCTTTCTTTTCCTCGATATTCTTGATGACATCCATAACCGAGCCATCACGATTCATCACGACGCCCACGACTTTATCGCCAAACGGCAGTGGAGCCGGATTGCCGATGATGCTGAGAGCCTTGTCGCGGAGCCAGTTGATATCCACGACTTTCAGACCCGCCTCCTTGAGACGTTCGGCCAGTTCGGGACGACGCGGATTAACAGCGATGCCATATTCAGTGACGATAACATCGACAGTGGATCCCGGAGTGATGAGAGTAGTCACCTCGTCAACGACACACGGGATACGTCCACGCACGAGCGGACACACAATGATTGAGAGTGCCGAGTCAGCAGCAGTGTCGGGATGACCACCGATTGCACCACGGATGATGCCGTCGCTACCGACGAGCACGTTAACATTGAAATTGACGTCAGCCTCCAGAGCCGAGAGAATCACAATATCCAGATAGTGGACAGCGGAGCCAGGTTCGTCGGCAGAGGCATACTCACACGCACTCACCTCCTTGTGCATCGGGTCAGACTTGATTGATTCAGCTGCCACTTTGTCAAACGACTGCACATCTATGAGGCGGTCGATAAGACCCTCCTGATGCAGCTTGACCATGTGGGAAGTGATACCTCCGAGAGCGAATGAAGCCTTGATACCCTTCTCGATCATGGAATCACGAAGAAACTTGACAGCAGCCAGCGACGCACCGCCCGAACCGGTCTGGATTGAGAATCCATCGTTGAAATAACCCGAGTTGACAATCACCTTGGCAGCCTGCTGTGCAAGGAGAATATCGCGGGGATTCTTGGTGTCACGGATAGCACCGGAAGCGATTTTGGAAGAATCGCCTACGGATTCCACCTCCACTACATAATCCACGTCATGCTCCGAAATAGAGTTGGGAGTATTGGGGTAGTCAACGAGGTCGTCAGTGAGAATGACCACCTTATCGGCATAGCGGGCATCAGGCAGGGCATAGCCGAGAGAGCCGCAGATAGACTTGGCATTTTCCGAGCGAGAGTATCCACAGGCGTTGCCTAAAGGATCGGAAGAGGAAGCTCCGATGAAAGCCACGTCGATGTGAAGGTCGCCGTTGGCGATGGCAGAGCCACGACCGCCGTGAGAGCGGAAAACGACAGGTTCGTCCATGAGGCCACGTGAGATCTCATTGGCGAGCGCGCCGCGCAGACCGGAAGTGGAGATCTTGGTGATGACTCCATTCTTCACATGCTCGATAAGGGGAGCATGGACATCCTGGAGAGATGATGCAGCGAGATGAAGATTCTTGAATCCCATCTCAGCCAATTTGTCGACCACCATATTCACCACTTTGTCACCACCGCGGAAATGATGATGGAACGAGATAGTCATTCCGTCCTTCAGTCCCGAATAGCGAATGGCATCCTCAAGCGAAGTAAGCTTCGGGCTTTCCTTCTGCATAGGGAGGCGCTGCTCCGTGAGTTTAACGTCATTGTCGGTATATATGGATTTTCCCATCTTGGCGGCCTGTTCGGCCACGAGGGATTCTCTTTCTTTAATAGTGCTCATGATATGAATAAGGTTAGAGGGGTGAGGATCAGAGGTCTTCCTCCT
Organism: Bacteroidales bacterium; assembly: GCA_014800515.1. GTDB lineage: Bacteria > Bacteroidota > Bacteroidia > Bacteroidales > Muribaculaceae > Lepagella. The sequence goes on along the minus strand of JAAVFY010000070.1, from coordinate 14,137 downwards.
TAAGAATACCGGAGGCAATAGCCAGATTAATAGTACGTTCGGCACGGATCACCACCGGGCGGTCGATCATCTTGCCGTTGAGAGCAATCACGCCCGAGCCCTTCTTTTCGGCCTCCTTGATAGCAGCCACAATAGCGCGCGCCTTCTCAATATCCTTCTCAGTGGGGGCGAACACCTCGTTGACCACTTCAATCTGACGGGGGTTGATGATAGACTTACCGTCAAAACCGAGAGTCTTGATATATTCCACCTCGTTGCGGAAAGTCTCCATATCATTAAGATTTGAATATACAGTGTCAAGGGCGTCGATACCGGCGGCACGAGCGGCCACAACGATAGTCTCACGTGCCAGACGAAGCTCGTCGCCACCCTTTGAGCGCTGAGTCTTAAGATTGGCACAATAGTCTTCCGCACCAAGAGCGATACCCATCATGCGCGGAGAAGCAGTGGCAATATCGTAAGCGTTGACCACACCGAGGGCACTCTCGATGGCGGCCATGATCTTTGTGCGACCCAGGCAACCGAGTTCCTTCTCCACCTTTTCAATCTCGCGTTCCACTTCGCGCACCTCCTCGGCAGTCTCCGTCTTCGGCATACGAATCACGTGGACACCGGCCTTCACCATAGCCTCAATATCCTTCTTGCCATAGGGAGTATTGAGCGGATTGATGCGCACCACCATTTCAGTATCGCCGTAATCAATGCTCTTGAGAGCATTGTGAACAAGCAGGCGGGCAGTGTCCTTCTCAGCCATAGAGACAGAATCCTCAAGGTCGAGCATTATTGAGTCCGGGCCATAGATATGGGCATCGGCCATCATGCCGGGGTTATTGCCCGGTACGAACATCATTGTTCTTCTAAGTCTTTGCATAGCAAAAGATGTGTGTGTAAAAAAGAGGAATGTTTTTTAAGATTTCAGGCAAATCAATAATATGGGGGGCAAATGGAGGTTAGTCCTTCCACACATCCTTGCCTGTGGCTCGCACGACGGCAGCCGTGGTGCGAGCTTTCACCGTACAGTCGAGTGCGCCCTTGTCAACAGCATTGATCTTTGCTGACTTAAGTCCGAGTTCCTCGGCAGTGGTGCGAATCACATTCTTGATCTGGTCGCCGAACTGATAAGCGACGGTGCTGTCGAGCGTGATCTCGAGTCCTTCGGAATCTGAGGGGAATATCTCTATGAGGATATCACCCGACTCGAGTGTACCGGCATGCGAATTCTTAAGTTCCATAATGATGTCAAGTTTTTCACGGCAAGCGCGGCGATTACCGTCTTGCGGTGCCTCTCTGGGGTCAATTATTAGATTTGCAGCAAAGGTAAGCCATTATTTTCATACTGCAAAACATAATTAAAGAATTTTTTCATTATTTCTTCTTGCCGTGATTTTGACTCTTATCTGCCGGCCCGATATTGCATTCTTTTGTGGGAACAATACACAGACGGAGCCATGCCGGGCAAGCGACCGACATGGCTCCTCGATAAATTAGGGGATAACTATAATGTGGTTATTTTAACCTTCAGTTAAGATATTCTTACGACGGACGATGTGCTTCGCGCAAAAGGTCGTTGACTGTCTTGACGGGATTAAACGTCGGGAGGGGTACCTCAATAAGCACCGTATTCCAATCGCTCATGGCGCCATTCCAGAGGCCGGGCAATTCCAGAGCCTTGATCTCAACTCCTTCTCGGCTCTTGATGGAGATGAAACCTGTGGTCTTATCGACGAAATCAGGGAGATTGAATTTCTCACCCTTCCAGTCCTTAAGTGCGACAGCAAGATCAACGGGATTGAAGTGAGTGGCCTCTTTCAGCATCTTCTTATATTCCTTCATATCGGGATCGATCTGAGTGGATTCAAGAATCTGCGGGCTGACAGTGCCATCGGCATTATATGCCAGGAACGGGCCGCCTCCGGGTTCGCCCTCATTCTTCACCACACCACACACCCTGACAGGACGATTCAGCTTTGAGAAGATATATTCCGCCTTCACCTCGTCCGAAAGATTCTCCAGATGATCGTGGGTGATACAAAGCACATTATGAAGGAAACCGAGCATCTCCTCAAGTTGCTCGGCAGAGGGAGTGCCGTCCTTAAGAATCTTGCAATAACGATCGCGCTTATTGACGATACCTACAAGTACGCCTCCCAAGAGACGTTTATACAGGAGAGTGGTGTGGCGTGTCTCGTCGGGCACCACATTATCAATATTCTTGATAAACACCACGTCGGCATCAAGATCGTTCAGATTTTCGATAAGTGCGCCGTGGCCACCGGGACGGAAGAAGAGTTCTCCATTCTCACGATAGGGAGTGCCATCCATATTGGCGGCAACAGTATCTGTAGAAGGTTTCTGCACACTGAGTGAGACATCAAACTTCACTCCATACTTATTTTCCATCACGGCTACACTCTCCTCAAGTTTACGTTCCACAAGAGGCACATGGTCGGCACTGACTGTGAAATGCACATGAACCCGGCCATCCTTACCGGCAGCGTATGACGCACCCTCGGCGAGATGCTCTTCAAGAGGAGTGCGTGAGCCTCCGAGAATCTTATGAAACTCCAGCAAAGCCTTCGGCAGATGACCATATCCCAATCCATCTTCCTGAAGAAGAGCGGCCACCACATCCTTGTAACGCTTCTCCTTCACGAGCGAGTGTACACTCTTCCCATAGAGCTTCATGCAGCACGCATTCAAGAGAGGGAAGAAAGCGAAATCCTCAATTTCGGCAAAGAATTTTTTTATAAAATCATCATGCGGTTTGTCATGCTTACCATTCAGGAAAGCATACAGATCCTTGAACATGCGAGACGCAGCCCCACTGGCCGGCACCATCTTCACTGCCTTACCACCCCCGGCAAGGAATTCATCCCACAGACGCAGAGATGAGGACTGCATATCGTCCGAGAGACGAAAAATACCGTTACCCACTGTAGCCGGAGCCTCTATACGCAAGAAAGGGAAACCCTCCTTAAGCATAATAAGTTCTTCACGGAGTTGCTCCTCACTTATACCTCGGTTTTCAAGTGTTGCTCTATCAATTTCCAAAAGTTCCATTCTATAATAAGTGTAAATCAGGTTTTATATCACCCCATCTCACATAAAATGTTGACGCAGACGTCGCATATTCCGGTAAGATGTGGTCTTAACATTCTAACCGTCAAGACACACTAAAAGTTTGAAACAGCTTCCACTTGAATTGATATTCGCAGTCGTCACAGGTCATTACAGACATCCTGCAATCGGCCTTATTTTCCTGAACGGCTATCTTTCAGGCGTCGGAGTGCTGAGATACGTGCATTAATCAATGGGAGTTGCTTTTCAAGTCGGCCTACTTCCTGACGTGTGGAATATAGCTTCCACGTCTCTGCAATCATGTTGCAGTTGGCTTCCGGAAGGATCATACGCCCCGATACACCACTTTCAAGAAAAGCGAGTTCTATCTTCTCTCCGAGATGTTCGGACACAAAAGCAGCCACAGAATCAGCCTTCCCACCGGTAAAGGCAACCGTATTCAGTCCCTGTGCCCTATAATTCAAGGCTTGATCGTAGGGCACAGACTCGGATTCGACCGATTCTCCGCCCGCCGACACCCTTATGCGGGAGAAGACCCCTCCGGAGAGAGCCGCCACCAGTTCGAGTCCTTCATTCTCCATGATGCGAGCCACAAGCCCTGTAGATGAAAGCGGATAACGCGCACGCCACCCCCGTAGGATTGTGTATCCCTCCACTTCACGCGGATTATTGACATACTCGAATTTTTCGAGCAGCTGCGAAGTGAGAACAGTCGATTCGTCAAGACGAGTCCGGGCCAGTTCGGCTTCCCTCCCAAGAGCTGCCACCGAATCATCAAGTGAAGCAATCCACTTCTCATGCTCCAGAGCCTTATCAGACTTCTCGACCCGCTTCACACAGCCGCCTCCCATCGCCACAGCCAATGAAAGAAGAAGCATCATTCCTCCCCTACCGACCTTCCGGCCACAAAAAAAATCCTTCATCTTGTCACGTTCTTTACGCCTTTAATACCTTTAAGTTTCTTTATAAGCAACTGCAATTCCCTTTCGCCGGAGACACCAACCACAAGAATGCCCTGAAACATTCCGTCGTTGGAATCTATGGCAATGTTGCGAAGCATAACGCCCGGTTCTTTAGAGATCAGCGAAGTGATGTTGGCCACGATACCTATATCATCATTGCCCACGATGCGCAATGTGGCGGGAAGTTCGCCTCCGGTCTTGCCGCTCCAGTCCACACGAATGAGCCGATAGGGATACCTCGCACGGATATTCGCAGCGTTAGGACAGTCGTCACGATGCACCTTCACCACTCCGTCGCTGCTGATGAAGCCAAACACCTTGTCTCCGTATACCGGTGCGCAACACCTTGCGAGTTTATAGCGCAGTCCGTCGATAGATTCTCCTCCGATGATAAGCATATCCTCACGATCAGGAGTCTGAGGGGAGAGCCTGAACTCCTCCGCGCTGACATGAGATGACTCCGGATCAATCTCATGATCGGTCAGCTCCAGATATTTGGAGAGAATCTTAGCAGGGTCAAGTTTCTCGAGTGCTATATCCGCATAGAAATCAGAGGCATACTTATATCCTTCCTTCTTAATCAGGCGCATCATCTCAGTCTCTTCAAGCTCCAGTTTGCGATTCTTCGCTCTACGCAAAAGAGTTTCCTTTCCAATGTCTGCCTGCCGTAGTTTCTCCTCATTGAGCTTCTGCTTTATCTTATTGCGAGCCTTCGGGCTGACCACGATATTTAGCCATTCCGATTTAGGGCTCTGCGTGGAAGAGGTGAGAATCTCCACAGTGTCACCGCTCGAAAGACGATGTGAGATCTTGCGATGGCTTGAGTTGACCACAGCTCCCGTGCAGTGGGCTCCGACTTCTGAATGAATCAGAAAAGCAAAATCCAGCACGGTAGCCCCGGCCGGCAGACGGAAAAGATCGCCTTTCGGAGTGAACACAAACACCTCACGGGCGTAGGACGCCTGCTTCATGTCGCGCATAAGCTGCATAGGGCCGGCGTCGGCAGTCTCGAGGATATCGCGGATATTATTCATCCACTGATCAGTGGAATCTCCCTTCCCTCCCTTATATCGCCAATGAGCCGCGAGACCCTTCTCAGCCACAAGGTCCATACGACGAGTGCGGAATTGAACCTCCACCCACTTATTGTCAGGACCCATCACCGTGGCATGAAGACTCTCATAACCGTTGCTCTTGGGAATCGTGATCCAATCACGCATACGCGCCGGATTGGCTGTATACATATCCGCCAGAATAGAATAAGCGAGCCAACAGTCGCTCTTCTCCTTCTCCAACGGAGTGTCTACGATGACACGTATTGCAAACAGATCGTAGATGCCGTTGATATCCACCTTCTGCTTTTGCATCTTCCCCCAGATGGAAGAGATTGACTTCGTGCGTCCCTTAATCTCAAAAGAGAGTCCGGCCTCCTCCAGCTTCTTCCGTAGAGGAGCTATAAAGGAGGCTATATAGGCATCGCGCGAGCGTTTGGTCTCGTTAAGTTTATGCGCAATCTGAGTATATATCTCACGGTTGGTATATTTCAGAGCGAGATCCTCCAGCTCTCCCTTGATCTTATATAATCCGAGACGATGGGCAAGCTGGGCATACAGATAATTCGCTTCAAAGGCCACATTGCGCACCCAATCATCGTCAGGATGCAGATTGATGGCTCTCATGAGCACAAGATTGCGGACTATCATCATGATAATAACCCGAATATCATCGGCCAGCGAGAGCATCAGCCCCCTGAAATTCTCCCGGTTGGCCATATTGTTGAACGAGCTATAGCGGGCCACAGACTCCGCTCCCACAAGCAACGAAGCCACATCCGCCCCCCAGCGCCTCCGAATATCCATTATATCGAGATAGCCGCCGGCGAGCAGCGGAGCCATACCGATAGCAAGCAGTATATTCCGGTCAGGGTCCACATACTCGGCAAAAGCCACGGCTGTGCGCAACGTCATCACCGGTGTGCAGAGTCCCTTATCGTCATGAGCCGGCAGACCGGAGGATAGTGCGCGCCGCGACAACTGATTGAACTCGGCTTTATCTTCTTCAGAGAAGCTGTCGGCGGCAAGCGTATGCAATCTTGAAAGCAGACTCACCACCTCACGCCGTTCGGCAAAGGAAAGGATGTCGTTATTGGGATATTCTGTCATAATCATGAAAAATCAATCTGAAAGGAATACGATGCAACTTGGTGTAAAGTTCATTCGCAGCAGCCTATCAATCGGCAAAATCCACTGACAAACCAAACTGAAGATTGCGAGGATTCACAGGATAGCACGGCATAGAGAAATAACTCTTGGTGAAAAGGCCCTGATTGAAATGGCTCCACATCACATAGAAACGTACCTTATAGAGTTTAGCCGTGACATAAAGATTCGCAAACGGGAAGTTACCTACGCTGACAGCATCGTCGCCCTGGACTCTGAAGGTCATAGTGGCGGGTTGGTAAATATAACCCTTATAAGAAGTGTAGTAATCACAATCCACACCCACCTGAAGATCAAGCACACGGAATGCCTTGAAATTAAGATACATATTGGAATAGAGAGTGAAGGCCGGGAGCGGCAACAGATCTTGACGGGAAGACGTCTGATAGGTCAGCGTGTTGTCCCAGTTCCAGATGCCGAAACGCAGTCGCTGGTCAAGACGCGCAGCAAAGACCTGCACGCTGCCGCCATACTGCACCGGCAGCGAGGACGGATCGAAATAGACCATGTTCTGCACATTCTCCACTCCGGCCGAGAGTGTGGTGCGAGTCCAGGGAATCACCAGCGATCCCCCTACCCTAAAGCGGCGTGTCTGTCCGAAATCATTATCCCACGCAAAATGGTTGGATATATATTTTCTTATAAGGAACGAAGGCCGAAGATTGCTGAAATGGGCATCGGCCGAGATAGAGACAGTGTCGCCCAGCATCCTGAACCGTGTCTCCACCTTTCCGTCGGCCTCGATATCGCCCGCGACATCGCCTGCAATACCGAACCGCGCATCGGCATAATATCGCAATATGCTCCCTTGCTCTTTCTTCAGTCGGCCTCCCACCCACAACAATCCCTGTCGGGTGTGGGGAAGCACTCCAAACCAATCAGGAAGCGGAGAGAGTTCGGCAATCTGTTCTTCTGTGAGTTCCGGAGCGTAAGAGTCGGTCACCTGTCGGTAATTCCTCACAGCAAAAGAAGCATACGCACTCAGACCGAACCTCGCCCACTTGTTGAATCCTTCAATCATCTCCACACCAAGCGAGTTGGTGAGGTCCCAATAATAAGTGTCATCACGTGTGGCCGAAGGGTTTAGATAGAAGTCAGACCAGAACTCCCGGCCTTGAGTCGCATCCGTATTGAGAAACAGATGATGGCGGCTCTGATAGTCGAGAGAATAAATAAAGCGTGTCACCGGCACATATATATCCCTGACCAGCGTATCGTTGACCTGCTCCTGACGCCAGAAACCCACTTTGAGGGCATGGCTCATGAAGAACTCCGCTCCGACAAGACGCGTATGGGCGGCAGTGAGTCTGACCGGGATAGATTTCGCCTGAATATGGTCATAGCCTCCCTGCAGCTCCGCCGGATCAGTGATATATAGAGGATCGGTAATTCCGCCGTTCTCCTTATTAAGCAGATTGAAATGATTGAAAAACGCCTGCATCTCATATCGATCGCCCGTATAGTAACCGCTGAATCCGAAAGAGAAATCCTTTGTGGCCTGCGCATTATATGCCCCTTTGGAGTATAGATAATCCAGAGAGGCACCAATGCCTATCCGACGATTGACATTGCCTGCAAATGTGGCTTGCAGACGGTCAAGATGATTATCACGATTACCTCCGAAGTTGTAGGAGAGCAGAGTCATCGGCGTGAACACATCGTAGAATTTCTCTTTATCAAATTCCGACAGCCAGCGGGAAAGAGAGCGGTCGAACATGAAGGCCGATTCCTTACGCCGATTGAAATATATCATATCAAGACCCTCCGCGCCCATATTTCCTGTAGTGGCATACGCGTCAGTGGTCATGGAGGGAATGGCATTGCGCTGATAATTGTAGGTAAGCGTGTCGAAAGTGGACGGAAGATGCTCACCAAGAGGGAAAGCGAGGGTCCACGCGCTACTTCTGCGGGCAGGTTTCTTCGGTTCGTTGTCAAGGACGGCCGAGTCTGCGCCCGCTGTCAATACGACAGATGCCATAAGGCAAAGAGCGAAGATGATACGATTAGCAAACATATCCGCAAAATTAACGAATTTTACTGAATTGTCAACGTCAACTATCCGTAGGGCGCGTGACCGGGTAAAAAAATAAATAGCGGTGAGCTCACATAAGCACATCGCTATTTATAAACAGTAATTTGAAAATAGTGTCTATGTAGGTCTGACCGGTTCTTAGCCTCCGTCCCCACAAGAAATATAAATCAGGAATCTTAAGTAGCTAAGAAAAATTAAACGATATAATAACTCAGTAGCTTTGAAAGTATCTTAATATGATATATGCGGCTGATTTTGGCCATCTTGACCTTGTCTCTCAGTCGCTTAGCTCGCTAAGCTCCTTCGCTCCGCGGCCAACCTGACTCAAAATTATCGCGCATCTACATATTATTAATTTTTCTTAGCTACTTAACGTCTGACAATGAATTTATGTCCGCGCCAGATATAGATACCCTCCGGCAGACTCATCACTTCTTCTTCAGTCGAAACACCCTCGGCAACCTTGATACCGGTGGCAGTATACACTGGAGCCGGCCCGTTGTCGGCAACAGATTCGCCTATACATTCCACAGCATTCTCATTGCTGACCTCCACGATGCAGACAGCAGTGAGTTCGGAGCCGTCGATAGTGGTGGCCGTAATCTCCACTGTGCCCTGCGTTTCTCCGGCTGTCACAACACCGTTGTCATCAACCTTTGCGATATCCTCGTCAGAGGAGGAGAATTTAAGATGAGAATTGCTCACCTTCTCCGGAGAAAGGACGGCACTCAGCCGCACGGACTCGCCGGGGAATACGTATTCCTTATCCTTTGCAAACTCAAGAGAGGTGATAATCACAGGAGACTCCACTTCTACTACAAAGGAGTGGAAGAGTCCGGGATTGTCCTTGACAGAAGCCGTGATGACAGCCTTACCTATCTTGCCGCGTGCGATCACCATTCCGTCAAGAGCCACAGCGACATCATTGTCGGAAGAAGACCACTCGAGTTCACCGGCAGCATCCAGCGGAGCGATATATGCATACAGCTGGCCATATTCACCGGGCTGAAGCACCATGTCGACAGAGTGTACAGCGGCGGTCTCATCATTATATCCACCCTCGCCGGCGACACCCACAGGCGCACCACCATCGGCAGTCACTTCCTTGCATGCGTATGAACCGCCCTCTATAACAGCCTCAAGCACACGTGTGCGGACAGAGGGACACTGTATATCAGAGATAGCACCCAATTCATCCTTGGCCACAGGATAGATATAATATCTACCATCAGCCAACGACGTAATATCAACATTAATAAAGGGAGCACGAGTGAACCAACGCACCCACTCTCTCGGGGAAGCCTCGAAGAAATATTCCACCTTGGAAGGATCAGCCACATTGACAGCCTTCAGACCGAGAGTGGCAGAGAAATCACGCCCCGTGAGATTGAAGATACCTTCCTCGATGCCCCAGCCGTCAAACTCATAATCTGCGACGCGGAAAGTATTCGGAATTTCACCCTGCTGCAGCGAACCCGTCATGCTGAGACGCATAGGTTGAGTTCCGCCCTTCGGCGGACGCACATTGCAGATTATGCCATGACGGCGGAAGAAACCGGAAGATGCGCCGCCCACGCCCTGTTCTTCAGGATCAAGATGAGACAAAAGGAAATAACCATCGCTCTTTCCCTCCCAACCCCAATTGATATGGAAATAGCCATCGCGATAACCGTCACAGACAAATGAATGACCTTCGCCTACAGCCATGCCGTCGTAAGCCATCGGCTGGCCTGCAGCAAGCTGAGAATAGACGAGTTCTTCCCACTGAGAATCGGAATAGAAATTACGATTTCTATAGTCGGCCATCGGGTCGTAGGAGAAGTTGAGCACAAGAGCCTCCGGGACATAATAGGAGTATGTGCCTGAGGAGCTGCCCGTGAACGTCATGTAGATAGAGCGAGCCAACTCATATAGCATCTTAGCCATATTGTCAGTCTCCGAAGAAGGGAGATTCAGACCGGAATCAGGCATTGAAGCCCAATCGTATTCAGTATTGAACCGGAATTTGCCGGCATCATACGTCACAGTGCCACGCGACTTCGGCGGCCACTGGTGGCTACGCATTATCTGTCCCACCGAAAGGGCCACACAGCCCACCGGAGCGCGGTCATATCCGCCCGTCTTCGGACAGTAGGCATTATAGGGAGCAGTCTGATTCCAAGTAGATTTCACTATAGGTTCAATCTCCTTACGTCCGGGAAGACGCACCGGCTCGTAGGGTTGTGTCTCTCCCTCGGCCACCTGCGCCACCATGACAGCATATTCTCCGAGCATAGCCTCAAGAGCCGGCGGGATAGCAGCAGGATTGAAAGCGCCATTGTCGGCAAAGCCAAGAATAGCGGGAGCCTTATCGTCGCCCGCCACAATTGCGAAGCCGCTGTCAGCACCAAAGTCAACGGCATAGATAGCTGAAGAAAGAGACCCGGCCGAACGAGTCATCACAATAGAAGGAGAGATGGCGGCAGGCGCTTTGCGCACGCCCTCGGCCCGAGTCCGAGCCTGAAGCGCGAGCTCCAACGCCTTATCCGGCGACACCGGAGCAGCCTGAGACATTCCCGGCCACACGGCAACCATTGCCGCAAGCACGAGAGGGGTCATAAAGCGTAATTGCATTTCGATATGTAATAAATGTCAGGTTAATTATGCGAATGAAGCCGATCAGGACAGTCAGCAACGACCCCGGATCGGCTTCAATCGCAAAATTAACGAAAAAAATAGATTTTTATGCTTTTCGTTTAGTTAAAATTTCTTATGCACACCTTATCAGGCACATTTCAATGAGTAGAACTCAGAGACTGCGCTCCACATCCCAGACGAAAGCACGGAGACCCAGCAAGGGTTTGCTCTCGTCGAGAATCTTTAACCGTGCAAAAAGAGAGTCCACTTTCGAGTCATCTACAAATGTGATGATCGAAGAATTCTCAGCCGGCCACGCGTGTGAGCCATAGTGCGGGTCGCCTGTAGCCGATCCACGACCATGTACGGTGCCGAAGGAGGTGAATCCCCGGCAGGAACACTTATCAAGCACCTCCACCACCGCTTCATAATGAGCCTGGTCAAAGGCTATGAATATTGCTTTCATGCTAATTTAATCTTTAAGTCGCTAAGAGAAATAAGTCATCAATTCTTCGCAGCCTCAAGCGATTTACGAAGAGCCCGACGACGCTTGCGCACACCGTTACCCGCGAATACACAATAGAGCACCGGCACAAAGAGCAGCGTCAGAATAGTGGAGAATGTGAGACCACCGATCACAGCCGTACCCATCGGACGCCACATCTCAGCGCCCTGTCCGGAGCCGACGGCCATAGGCACCATACCGAGGATCGTGGTCAGAGTGGTCATGACCACCGGACGCAAACGCGAGCGGCCGCCATCGATCACAGCCCTGCGTATACTCATTCCTCTCTCGCGGTTAAGATTGATATAGTCGATAAGCACAATACCATTCTTCACAACGATACCGATAAGCATGATCGCGCCGATCATACTCATCACATTAAGGTTATGACCCGTGAGCCAAAGGATAATGAACACACCCGAGAAGGCGAACAGCAGCGACGTCATGATGATACCCGGATATGTGAGCGACTCGAACTGGGCAGCCATCACAATATAGACGAGAATGATGATAAGCACGCCGAGCATAAGGAGGTCGCCGAAAGAATCCTGCTGATCCTCATAGCTACCGGAAAGACCGATATTAATACCGGCCGGGATATCCATCTCATCAATCATTATTTCCGCTTCAGTCACAACCTGCGACATCGGCACGCCATCGACCACAGCGGAGACAGTCACGAGACGTTCGCGGTCCTTGCGTTCGATAGTAGGCGGAGTGAATCGCTCCACTACCTTGCCGAGGTCCTTTATTCTGACAGAACCGCCCGTGGGAGTGTATACAAGGATATTTTCAATATCCTCGATCGAGACACGACTCTCCGGTTCATACATCACCTTTATGTCATACTCCTCACCGTCCTCACGGAATCTGGATGCAGTGGAGCCATTGATACGATTTCGCAAATAGTAGGCCGCCGTCTGCAGGTTCAAGCCATATAGCGAAAGCTTATCACGATCGAAATCCACCTGATATTCCGGCTGATATTCCGAGCGGGAGATAGTGACGTCGGCTGTGCCCGGGATGCCCTGAAGAACAGTCTGGAGTTTGCGGGCCACAGAGTCAGTAGCATCGAAATCATAACCGTAGACCTCGAAATCGACTGTGCTCTGGCCGCCCATACCCTGACCTCTTCCACCTCCGATATTCACCTGAGCCTTCCGGAACTCCGGATACAGTTCGCGTATGTCGCGACGCATACCGTCGGCAATCTCTTTAATGCTGCGCTTACGGTCACCCGGGTCAGAAAGGCGTATATTCATTGATATGATATGCGCGCCGTTGTCCTGCAGCGAGGCGTAAGTATTGTCGGAGGAAGCCGGACCGACAGTGTAGCTCGACACCATAATCTCCGGATACTTTGCACGCCAGAGAGAATCAAGACTGTGAGTGACCTCCCTTGCCTGCTCCACTCGGCTACCGATAGGCAACTCCAGATCAACGCCCAGACGGCCATCGTCTTGCGTGGGGAAGAATTCCGTGCCCACGAATCGCATAAGGAACACAGAGCCGACGAAAATAGCCAGACACACCACGATAGTCACCATGCGATGTGCCACGATGCGTTTCAGCAACGATGCGTATCCATCGTCAAAACGGTCGAGCGCGCGTGAAATCGGACCATACAGACGGTCGTAAAGCCGAGAATGATGAGTGTTAAGACGCAGCCACTGCGAGCAGAGCATAGGGGTGAGGGAAAGAGCACAGGTGGTGGAGATAATCATCATGATAGTCACCATCCAACCCAGCTGACGGAAGAGCACACCCGTCATACCCGTGACAAGAGTGAGCGGGAAGAACACCGCAATCAGAGTGAGCGTAGAGGCAATTACCGATATCGCCACCTCATTTGTGGCATGGACAGCAGCCTGCTTCGGGTCGGCACCCCTCTCGATATGAGTAGTGACATTCTCGAGCACCACAATGGCATCGTCGACCACCATACCGATAGAGATGGAGAGAGCCGAGAGGCTGACAATGTTGAGGGTATTGCCCGTGGCGTAAAGATAAATAAACGAGGCAATCAGCGATACAGGGATAGTGATGACGATAATCATCGTGGCACGCCAGCGTCCCAGGAAGACAAATACCACAATCATGACGAATAGCAAGGCATAGAGCACCGTCTCTTCGAGCGAAGCGATAGTATTGCGGATATTGTCGGAGGTGTCTACAATCACACCCAGTTTCACATCGGAGGGCAGATTCTTCTGAAGCTTGGGGAGCATCTTCATAACCTTGTCGGAAATCTGCACGGAGTTGGCGCCACTCTGCTTCTGGATAATAATCATGGCTCCCTCGTTGCCCCCTATATAGGTCTGCTGTGTGCGCTCCTCGAGCGAATCATCCACTCTCGCCACGTCTTTCAGATAAACGATGCGCCCTTGAAAACTTCCCACCGGGATATTTTCAAGTTCGGAACTTTCCTCAAACTCTCCCTGCACACGGAGGGCATAAGTCTGGGAGCCGATGTCGAATGTGCCGCCCGGCACATTGCGGTTTTCAGCACCGATCACCGCCGATATAGTCTCGACCGACAGATTGTAAGCCTCGAGACGCTGCGGATCGACATATACATGGACCTCTCTCTTAGGCGCACCGGAAATGGACACAGTGCCCACTCCGTCGACACGCGCCAGAGGGTTGGCCACTCCGTCGTCAAGAATCTTATAAAGACCCGCTCGACTCTCCTTTGCCTCGACAGAAAGAAGGCAGATCGGAATCA
>JAAVFY010000069.1 GCA_014800515.1 Bacteroidales bacterium | reverse complement strand
TAAGCGACTGAGCGACAAGGTCAAGATGGCCAAAATTAGCCGCATATATCATATTAAGATACTTTCAAAGCTACTGAGTTATTATATCGTTTAATTTTTCTTAGCTACTTAGCTACTTAAAGAAGTAATAACCAATCAGAAATATAGGCAATATAAGTATGACCGTCAAACTGTCATCCCTACTTGAGAACATAGATGTCAAAGAGATAATCGGCGACACCGATAGAAATATCAGCAGCCTTGAGAGCGACTCCAGAAAAGCTCAGAAAGAAGGTATGTTTGTGGCCGTGAGAGGAGTCACGACCGATGGACACAAATATATACCCGTTGTGGCCAGTACCTACGTCGGAGCGATCGTGTGTGAAGAACTACCCGGCACTCTTGAAAAAGGGATCACCTATATCAAAGTGGCCGATTCCGCAAAAGCACTCGGGCAGCTTGCCTCCGCCTGGTATGGGCATCCCTCCACAAAGTTGCGACTGATCGGTGTGACGGGCACAAACGGCAAAACAACGACAGCGACCCTGCTCTACGAAATGGCACGTATGGAAGGATTTAAAGCCGGCTTGCTCTCCACTGTGTGCAACTACATCGACGGATTAGCCATCCCCACTACGCACACCACGCCTGACCCTCTGACACTCAACGCATTGCTTGCCAGAATGGTGGATGAAGGGTGTGAATATGCATTTATGGAAGTGTCAAGCCATGCAGCTGTGCAGCATCGTATCGCGGGGCTTAGATTTGCCGGCGGAATCTTCTCCAATCTCACCCGCGATCATCTTGACTATCACAAGACAGTGGAGAACTACATGAACGCCAAGAAAATGTTTTTCGACATGCTGCCTGCCGATGCCTTCGCATTGATAAACGCAGATGAGAAAACCGGTAATTACATGGTGCAGAACACAAAAGCACGCGTCTACACCTACTCCCTCCGATCCGAGGCCGACTTCCGCGGGCGAGTGTTGGAGACCCGCCTTGACGGCACTCTCATGATGTTCAACGGCCAGGAAGTGGAAGTGCAATTCACCGGTCGATTCAACGCCTACAACCTGACAGCCGTCTACGGAGCCTCCTTATTGGCAGGCTTTGATCCAGAGACAGTACTTGTCAATATGAGTATGCTGGTGCCCGTGGCCGGCAGATTCCAGACCTTCCGTTCCAATGACGGAAAAGTGACAGCCATCGTAGACTATGCCCACACACCCGATGCACTTGTCAACGTGCTTGACACCATCCGAGAGATAGTAGGGAGCGATGGGGTCATCATTACTGTCACCGGAGCCGGCGGCAACCGCGACAAAGGGAAAAGACCTATCATGGCACGAGAGGCAGCTTGCCGATCCGATCGACTTATCCTGACCTCCGATAATCCCCGGGAAGAAGATCCTGATGCCATCATCAGCGACATGAAAGCAGGGTTGAGTCCGGATGAAACACGCCGCACACTCTCTATCCGCGACCGTCGCGAAGCCATCAGGACAGCCTTGCAGACGGCTCCCGAAGGGGCCGTGGTACTGGTGGCCGGCAAAGGCCATGAGACCTACCAGGAAATAAACGGAGTGCGCCATCACTTCGACGACCGCGAAGAGATAAACGCCGCTTTCAACGAAATAAATCCCGAATAACGATCACTTATCCAGTCACTCCTCCCCCGCTACCATGTTCTACTATCTATTTCAACATTTTCAGAACATTGACTTTCCCGGACGGCATCTGATGGACTACATCACCTTCCGAGCGGGAGCCTCCTTCACTATTGCCCTACTTATGGCACTTTTTTTCGGACAGTACATCATAGCCCGATTGCAGAAGATGCAGGTAGGAGAAGTGATCCGAAATCTCGGACTCGAAGGCCAGATGAGTAAGACCGGCACACCCACCATGGGAGGCATAATCATCATCCTCTCTATCCTTGTGCCCTGTGTGCTCATCGGTAATCTCGGCAATATCTATCTGATACTCATGCTTATAGCCACTATATGGATGGGTTGTATAGGTTTTATGGACGACTACAGGAAACTGAAATACCACAACAAAGACGGACTGAAAGGGAAATATAAGATAATCGGACAGGTGGGACTCGGTCTTCTGGTCGGTATCACGATGTGGCTCTCGCCCGACATAGTAATGAGCGAGAACCGCGAAATAGAATTACCGAGTCATGAGACAGAGATAGTGGTGTCAACAGAGACCATAAAATCACCGCAGACCACCATACCCTTCGTGAAGAACAATAACTTCAACTACGAATGGCTGACAGACTGGACCGGCGACCAACACACCGCCGAGACATTAGGCTGGCTTGTCTTCGTGGCCGTGGTCATCATAGTGGTGGCAGCCGTGAGTAACGGAGCCAATCTCACCGACGGACTCGACGGACTGTGTGCCGGCACGTCCGCCATCATCGGGACTGCCTTGGCCGTCATGGGCTATCTCGGAGGCAATATAATCTACTCAGGCTATCTGAATATCATGTATATACCCGGTTCAGAGGAATTAGTGGTATATGCCGGGGCCTTCATCGGAGCCCTTGTAGGATTCCTCTGGTATAATGCCTTTCCGGCCCAGGTATTCATGGGCGACACAGGCAGCCTTACGTTGGGCGGAATACTCGCAGTGTTCGCTATTCTGATACGTAAAGAACTGCTGATTCCTCTTCTATGCCTCATCTTCTTCCTGGAAGACCTCTCAGTGATGATGCAGGTGGCCTACTTCAAATATACCAAAAAGAGAACAGGCACCGGTCATCGTATCTTCAAGATGACACCCCTTCATCACCACTTCCAGAAAGCCGGAGATCCCGGTATCTCCTGTCTGCTCAACCTCCCCAAACGACCGGTGCCCGAACCCAAGATCGTCACCAGATTCTGGATTCTCGGTATCTTACTGGCAGCCCTCACATTCGTGACATTAAAGATAAGATAACCAACATCCCACTCCTCATAAACACAACGAAGTCGAGATAATCGCAAGCGGCTTCAATACTACTCCCACACATAAAACAGAACAACAATGTCGATAACAGCCAATATACAAAATACTACAACCAAGCTCGTAGTACTCGGAGCCGGCGAAAGCGGAGCCGGCGCAGCCGTGCTCGGAAAAGAGAAAGGGATGGAAGTGCTTGTAAGCGATAACGGACCCATCGCCGAGAAATACAAGCATCTGCTTGACAGCTACGATATAGCTTACGAAGAAAACGGCCATAGCGAAGAGAAGATATTGGACGCAGATCTGGTGGTGAAAAGTCCCGGTATCCCCCCATACGCTCCTCTCGTGGAAAAGTTGGCGGCACAAGGCACACCCATCCTCTCAGAGATAGAGTTTGCCGGCAGATACACCAACGCAAAAATGGTCTGCATAACAGGCAGCAACGGCAAGACTACCACCACGATGCTCACCTACCACATCCTGCGCGATGCCGGGCTTGACGTGGGGCTCGCCGGAAATGTCGGCAAGAGTCTTGCCCTGCAAGTGGCTATCGATCCCCACGATATCTACGTCATTGAACTCTCCAGTTTTCAGCTTGAAAATATGTATGACTTCAAGGCCGATATCGCTGTGATACTCAACATCACTCCCGATCATCTTGACCGCTACGATCACAAGATGGAGAACTATGCGGCCGCCAAATTCCGCATACTCCGTAATCAGGGGAAAGACGATTACTTCATTTACTGGCAAGGAGACCCCCTGATACAGGCACAAGTGAAGGCCATCCAGACAGAAGCCATGCTGCTGCCTTTCAGCGAATTTAAAGAAGAAGGGAGTGCCGCCTGGACAGACGAGCGAGGCATCATTCATTTTGAGACACCGGCAGGAGTATGGGATATTCCCCGCGACCGCCTGTCGCTGCCCGGACTCCACAACCTCTACAACTCAATGGCTGCCGGCCTTTCTGCCTCCCTATTCGACATAGAGACCGAAAGCATCAAGAAATCGCTTGAAGATTTCCAGGCCGTGGAACACCGGCTCGAATATGTAGACACCATAAACGGAGTGCGATACGTCAACGACTCAAAAGCCACCAATGTCAATTCCACATGGTATGCGCTTGAAAGCATGACAACTCCGACAATCCTCATATTAGGGGGTAAAGACAAAGGCAACGACTACAGCGAAATAGAATCACTTGTACGCGAGAAAGTAAAGGCCATAGTCTGCATGGGGAAAGATAACACTCCGATTCTCAACTACTTCAACGGAAAGACCGCCATCATCTCCGACACACACTCCATAGAGGACGCTGTGGCAGAATGTGCCCGTCTGGCAGCTCCCGGAGACACCGTGCTACTCTCCCCTTGCTGTGCCAGCTTCGACCTCTTCAAGAGCTACGAAGACCGTGGAGAGCAATTCAAACTTCAAGTGAAAGCTCTCGGCAAGAACAGCGATAAATAACGAGTTTCTTCTCAATAACTTTCTTCTCAATAACCATAATCAATGACAGGGAACAAACTAAACGACGAAGGGATCGTGATACGCGAGACAATCGACGGAATCACGGCCAACACAGCTGTGGCCGCAACAGTCAGCGAAGACACGCCGAGTGTGGCCGAACGCATGAGAAAACGCAAGAAGAGCAGCGCCCCGGTGGCCGTACAGAAGGCAGACCCCTACATCTGGGGTATCTATATCGCGTTGCTCGTGATCTCGGTAGTGGAACTCTTCAGCGCCTCCTCCACCGAGGTGTCCGGTTCGAATGTCTATTCGCCCCTCATCCGCCACGGCATCTTCCTGGTGCTGGGCTTCGGATGTGTAATCGGACTACAGAATATGAACTACATCGTGCTGCGAAAATGTGCTTGGCCCGTGGCTCTTTTCTCCCTGGGTCTGCTCATCTTCTCTTCTTACTTCGGAGTTGAGATCAACGGAGCTCAGCGAGCCATACGCATAGCCGGCATGACAATCCAGCCGCCAGAAATAGTGAAACTCACCGTACTCATGCTTCTCGCCACCATTCTGGGACGTAACCAAGAGCCTCGCGGAGTGACTACCGGCGGAGTGATTCAGGCCGCCATAGTCGTGATATTATTCAGTGCATTTCTTTGGAAGAACGGTCTGACCAACACTATCCTGCTCATGGTAGTCAGTATCTCCATGTTTCTGATCGGCAATATCCAATGGCGTAAATTGATGATGATCATGGTGATCTACGGAGTGTGCGGCGGATGTCTCTATCTGATGAAATATCAAAACGACAAAGGGTCGGAATTCGAGCGACTGAGTAAGACCGAGCTTGTGGCAGAACAGGGACAAAATGACGGCCGCTCAGACACACACAAAGGTCGCTTGGCGCGCTACATTGAAGGAGTCGGGCCAGATGATCCCATCGATGACTATAACCGTCAGGTGATCTTCTCCAACTTCGCACAAGCAAACGGCGGATTGTTTGGACAGGGACCCGGCAACAGCCGAGAGAGTGCCCGACTGCCTCTTGCCTTCTCCGACTACATATATTCCATCATAATCGAAGACACCGGTTTTGTGGGAGGGGTGCTTCTAATCATCCTCTACATCTGCCTACTCGCCCGCGCCGGGCATCTTGCCTACCGATGCTCCCGAGCCTTCCCCGCCTTCCTGATATTGGGATGCGCTGTGCTCATCGTGTTTCAGGCACTGGTTCACATGGCCATCGTGACAGGATTATTCCCCGTTTCGGGACAGCCCTTGCCATTGATATCCAAAGGCGGCACCTCAGTGATAATCATGTCATGCACCATCGGTATCATGCTCTCTGTGAGCAAATATGCAGTGACCAGCGGCAATAAGAAAGAGATTAAAGCCGAGCTCAAAGCCACGCCGGAAGACATGCAGGCCGCCAATGTCAGCGGCTACGTACGCACCGAAAAAAAACAAAATGATGAATAACAACAGACGCCGTCCGCGAGTGCTGATAAGCGGCGGAGGCACCGGGGGACATATCTTTCCCGCCCTCTCCATAGCGAATGCCCTTCGCCGTCGGCTTGATGCCGAAATTCTCTTCGTGGGAGCTTCCGACCGCATGGAGATGGAACGCGTGCCCGCCGCCGGCTATAAGATAGTCGGGCTGCCCGTAGCCGGCTTTGATCGTCGCCGACTCTGGCGCAACTTCTCCGTGATTCTGAAACTCTTCAAGAGTATGCGCATAGCCCGGCGTGTGGTACGCGACTTCAAGCCGGACATCGCAATCGGAGTGGGAGGATACGCATCCGGTCCGACACTAAAAGCAGCTCAGAAAGCCGGAATCCCCACCCTACTGCAAGAACAGAACTCCTACGCCGGAGTGACCAACAAGATGCTGGCCGCCGGCGCCCAAGCCATCTGTGTGGCCTACGGAGGAATGGAGCGCTTCTTTCCTGCCGACAAAATAGTGATGACAGGCAATCCTATCCGCAAAGACCTACTCGAGCAGCGCCATGACCAGAGGAAAGCCCGCGAATCCTTCGGGCTCTCGGCCGACAGAGCGACAGTACTCATCACCGGGGGCAGTCTCGGGGCACTCACCCTCAACGAGAGTCTTGAAGCCGGATTAAAAAGATTGTCGGAAGCCGGAGTGCAAGTGATATGGCAGACCGGCAAAAACTTCGGCGATCGCGGCCAGCAAGCCGCCAAAGGGCTGAAAGGCGTGGTTGTGACACCCTTCCTGACCGACATGGCTGCCGCCTACGCGGCAGCCAACCTCGTAGTGGCCCGCGCCGGCGCCGGCACTATCAGCGAGCTTGAGCTATTAGCGAAACCCTGCATACTCGTGCCCTCGCCTAATGTGGCCGAAGACCATCAGACAAAGAACGCACAAGCCCTCGCGGAGCAAGATGCCGCCATAATGGTGGCAGATGCCGACGCACGCGGCTGCCTCATCGATGAAATATTGCGTTTGGCCGGCGACCGCCAAAAACTGGAAGCCATGCGCACCAATATCTCCTCACTCGCCCTTCACGACAGCGACGAGAAGATAGCTGACAGAGTAGAAAGCATCATCAAAGCCGGATTGCCGGCCACATCAAAGTCATGACCGAAAAAAGACATAGTGCAAACAGCACAATAGAATCAGTCAGCGTCCGAGACAATGTGCCAGCCGCCCTCTACTTTGTAGGAGCAGGCGGCATCGGCATGACCAATCTCGAACGCTACTATCTGGGCAAAGGATCGAAAGTGGGAGGCTATGACAGAACCCCCAGCGACCTCACACAACAGATGGAAAAGGAAGGAGCGGCACTCATCTACGAAGACAATCCCGACCTTATACCCGAGGAATTTCGGAATCCGGAGCAAACGCTGGTGGTCTACACCCCCGCCGTGCCGTCGGACAACCATATTCTCACCTATTTCCGCCAAGGAGGATTCACACTGCTCAAAAGAGCCGCCCTACTCGGCCAAGTGACACGTCACAGCGAAGCTATCTGTGTGGCAGGTTCGCACGGCAAGACCACCACCAGCTCCATGGTGGCCAACATCCTGCGCGAATCAGAGATAGGATGCAACGCCTTTCTCGGAGGTATCCTCCGCAACACCGGGAGCAACCTTGTCCTCACCCCCGGGTCAGGCATATCAGTGATAGAAGCCGATGAATACGACAGATCCTTCCATCATCTGAGTCCGCAGATAGCCATCGTTACCTCTACCGACCCCGATCATCTCGACATCTACGGCAACGAAGAGAACTACCTTGATAGTTTCGCCCACTTCACCAGTCTGATACGTCAGGGAGGCACCCTGATACTCCACACCGGACTGAAACTACATCCCCGGACACAGCCCGGCGTAAAGATCGAGACTTACAGTGCGAACGACGGAGGCGACTGGCATGCTGAAGATATCAGATACGGAGAAGGCAGTCTGAGCTTCACACTCACGGGGCCCTACGGATTGCGAATCGAAGAGATCCGACTTGGGGTACCCGTAGAAATCAATATCGACAACGCCGTGGCCGCCGCTGCCGCCGCCCTAACGGCCGGAGCGACCGCAGAAGATGTGAGACACGGGCTGAGTACCTTCAAAGGAGCTCGCCGCCGCTTTGAGACATGGCTTGACGGCACAGGAGGGACACCCGTTCTCATCGACGACTACGCCCACAGCCCCAACGAAGTAAAAGCCTCGATAGCCTCCATACGCAAACTCTATCCCGGGCGAGAGCTGACAGTGATATTCCAGCCTCATCTCTACACCCGCACCCGAGATTTCGCCACCGAATTTGCATCTGCGCTCAGCGATGCCGACCGCGTGATAATGCCCGAGATTTATCCGGCCCGCGAAGAACCCATAGAGGGTGTTGACAGCCATCTTATCCTGAATCAGGTACAATCCGCGAAGAAAATATATTGCGAGCGAAAAGATTTGCTTAAATTGATAAAAAATACTAATTTTGAAATTTTAATGACTCTGGGGGCAGCCGACATAGACCGATTGCTTCCGGAAATCAAGCATATACTTGAACAAAAAGAAAGCAAGAAGGGGTAAATAAATGACAGATGCGATGCCTACAAGCCGCAGAGCAACCATTTTAAAATGGCTACTCTTGACCGCGATACTGAGCTACATGGCTTGGATAACCGTCTGGGCCCATGGGGAGGCAGCGCGCAATCGTTGTGTGGGAATAGATGTAAGGATCGCGAGTGCGAGCAGTGCAGACTCAATCACACGCCGCGGTGTGCTTGACGAGCTGTCACGCTATCCACGTCCGATAGTCGGAGCGCAAGTCAACACCATCAACACAGCCGAGATACGCCGTTACCTCTCATCGTTCAGCAACTTCGAGAGTGTAGAATGCGTTATAACCCCCGGAGGAGAACTACGAGTGAATATAGTGCCGATGATTCCCGAGATACGAGTATTCGGGTCAGACGGAAGCTATTACGTGAATAAAGACGGGAAAAGGATAGATTCCAACGCCGAATTCTACGTAGACGTGCCGGTGGTGAGAGGCAACTTCAACGAACGATTTACCGCCGCCTCCATTCTCCCCCTTATCAGATTTGTCAACAACGACTCGACGCTGAAGAACCTTGTGTCGATGATCGAAGCCCGGGATGCACACAACCTGATACTTGTGCCCCGTATCCACGGCCACGTGATCAACTTCGGCGATATCAACCGTCTGGCAGAAAAGCGCGACATGCTGCTTGAGATGTATCGGCGCGTGATGCCCTACAAAGGTTGGGACGAATATGACACAATCTCCGTGAAATTTAAAGGTCAGATAGTTGCCACACGCCGCGACAAGACTCCGAAGAGCCACGGAGAGATATATGAAGAGGATACAGATCCCGAAGAGGCCACACTGCCTGAAGATGAACACGGCCAGGCCGTACTGGCCGGCCGTCCCGATGTGAGCGTAGCCGCACCTAAGAAAGAGGAACCCGTTCCCAATCAAACAATTGAATAAACAATGGAAGAGAGATATATAGCCGCCATCGAGATAAGCAGTTCCAAAGTGATAGGAACCGTCGGGAAGATCCATACTGATGGTCAACTGGAAGTGATCGCCGTAGAGCAGGAACGGGGATTAGAGGCTGTGCGCCACGGGGTGATACAGAATCTGGAAGAGACCTCCATGCGAATAAGCTCGATACTCCAGAAACTCCAAAGACGCAACACAATAGCCCCTCGCAAGATAATCGGGGTATTCGTAGGCCTTTCAGGCCGCTCGATGCGAAGCCTGACGGCACGTGCCTCTCTTTCACTGTCGGACGACACCGAAATCACCGAAGAGATTCTGGAGCGTCTGAGGCGTCAGGCACTTGATTCCGCAGTAGACCATTCGCTTGAAGTGATTGACGCTGTGCCCCGTAACTATCACATAGGCGGACGGGAGATCAGCTCACCCAAAGGGATGTTAGGAAGCGAGATATCCGCCACTTTCGATTTAGTGGTGTGTCGTCCCGAACTAAAGCGCAACATCACGCGCACACTCCCTGACAAACTCCACGTAGGAATCGCCGGCTTCATTGTGACGGCTTTGGCTACCGGAGCACTGATACCATCACGCGAAGAGAAGCGATTGGGATGTATGCTTGTAGATATGGGAGCAGAGACCACCACTGTGACCATTTATAAGAACGGCTCAATGTGCTACTTTGCCACCATTCCTCTTGGAGGGCGTAACATCACACGCGACATCACCACCCTCAACGTACTGGAAGAGCGCGCCGAAGAGCTGAAGCTTATCAACGGCGTGGCCATGCCCCGCGCTATCCCCTCCTCCGATACGCGCAACGGAGTCAAGATAAACGAGCTTGACAACCACGTTCTCGCCCGCTCCGGCGAGATAGTGGCCAACATAATCGAGCAAATAGAATACGCCGGTCTGAAAAGCAGCGATTTGCCCGGAGGCATCATCGTCATCGGCGGAGCTTCCCGACTCAATCAGATGGAACAGCTTCTACAGGAAGAGAGCAATATGACTGTGCGCCGAGGGAAATTACCGGACTACGTCCAGATCTCCGACACGAAGGCCCAGTCGAGCGAGCTCCTTGAAGTGGTGAGCATCCTTTACGCCGGGGCAACCCACAGCAACGCCGTGTGTCTCGAGATTCCCAAGGAAGAGAGTCTTCCTGCCACCGGAGACGATCCAGGAGAAGACGAATACGGAGAAATCCCCGAGAAAGAGAAACGACGCCGAAACAAAAGGAGTAAAGTCTCAGGATGGACGACGAGAATCTCCAACTGGTTCGGCAGCAACGAAGACGACTCTGACTCGCTTGACTGACAAGAGAATAGAACGGAAGCTCACCAAGCAGACTCAGCCGTCACGGCTGAGGGCAACAACATAACCCATCCACCCCCAGCTCCCCTCACACAATATACCCCTCTACTCATACGCCCAGTAAACTTGTGGACTGAGGCCAAGAAAAAGAAACACCCATGGACACCGACAACAATATACCCGACAGATCTTCCGAAGATTTCCTCCTGGAGGAAGATGCTGCCATCATCAAGGTGATAGGCGTAGGCGGCGGTGGTGGCAACGCCGTCAACTACATGTTCCGGCAGAACATACCGCACGTCAATTTTGTGGTGTGCAACACCGACAAGACAGCACTCAACATGTCGCCGGTGCCACATCATCTGTTGCTCGGACCCAACGTCACGAAAGGGCGTGGAGCCGGCAATGATCCGCGCGTAGGACGAGAATGTGCTGAAGACAGCGCTGACGACATCCGCCGTCTTTTCGACGACCAGACAGAAATGGTCTTCATCACGGCCGGCATGGGAGGCGGCACCGGAACGGGAGCAGCCCCCGTTGTGGCACGACTTGCCCGTGAAGCCGGCATGTTGACCATCGGCATCGTCACAGTGCCATTCCGCTTCGAGGGAGAGAAGAAAATCATGAAAGCCCTCGAGGGCGCCGAGGAGATGAAGAAACATGTGGATGCGCTGTTGATGATCAACAACCAGAACCTCATCGAGCTTTATCAGGATCTGAATTTCTTCAATGCCTTCGGCAAAGCCGACGACACGCTTGCCAACGCAGCCCGCTCAATAGCCGAGATTATCTCGGAAGAATGCTACATCAACGTAGACTTCGAGGACGTCAAGACCACCCTCCGCGACAGTGGCACCGCCATTATCTCCACCGCTTACGGTGAAGGCGAACACCGCATCTCAGAGGCTATCCACAATGCTCTCCACTCCCCGCTTCTGAAGAGACACGACATCAACACATCCAAGCGATTGCTGTTTAAATTCTCCTGCTGGAAAGACAGTCCGAACGCACTGACAATGAAAGAGATAGACGAGATCACCCAATTCACGTCAAATCTTCCGTCGAGCATAGATGTGAAATGGGGTATCGCAGACGATCCGGCGATGGGCGACCGTGTCAAGATGACTGTACTTGCGTCCGGCTTTGACGTCACAATATCGGCCGACGACAAACTCGAGAAAGGGCCGATCATCATGTCAGGCAATCCAAATGATGAAGACACCACGCAGGCAACCGCACAGGCTAAAAAGGAGAAAGAACGGGCCATGGCAGCCGTCTACGGAGAGGAGACAGTGACCAAATGGCGACGCGATGCCAACAAACTGAAATACGCAGTGCTTCATCCCGACCAGTTTGACGACCAAGACGTCATCTCCCGGCTTGAGAACACTCCGACCTACAACCGCGATGCCCGCTTCAACGAATCCCTCAGCAGAGGGCGAGATCCGCGTCTACGCCAGACACAGACTCCGCCCAGAGAGACCCCCGGAAGCGATAGCGATATAATATCATTCGCTTAAGTCTTCATCCGAGATAGGGGAAAACGAGAATACGTAAAGACACCACGCCAAGAGCGCAAGTCAAGAAACACAATAGGAAAAGAAAGAAAATAGAGAGATATATGGAGAATTCCTTCCAGATGGTAGCCAAGACCTATCAAGGCCTTGAAGACATATTGCTTGAGGAACTGATAGCCCTCGGAGCCAAGAATGCAGAGCTTGGTAAACGGATGGTGACATTCGAGGGAGACCTTGAGGTCATGTATAAAGCCAACCTGTGCTGTCGCACGGCACTGCGCATTCTCAAGCCTATAGTCAAGTTTACCGCCGATGATCCCGATGAGCTCTACGACGCAGTGAGGGAATATGAATGGGAGAAATTCCTCGGACCGGACTCCACCTTTGCCATTGACTCGACAGTGAACAGCAGTGAATTTACCCACTCCAAATACGTCACATACAGAGTGAAAGATGGGATTGTGGATTATTTCAATGACAAATACGGACGTCGTCCCTCGATACGATTGAACGGTGCAGACGTGATGCTCAACGTCCATATTTTCGAGAATCGGGTCACAATCTCTCTTGATTCGAGCGGCGAACCCCTCTCCCACCGCGGCTACCGCACGGAGCAGACAGAAGCACCAATCAGCGAGGTGCTTGCGGCCGGCATCATCCTTAAGAGCGGCTGGCGCGGAGATTGTGACTTCGCCGATCCGATGTGCGGCTCCGGCACATTCCTCGTAGAGGCTGCCCTGATAGCAGCCAATATCAATCCCGGTATCTACCGCAAGAGCTTTGCCTTCGAGCGGTGGCCCGACTTTGACAAAGAGCTTTTCGAGCAACTCTATAACGATGACTCCAATGAACGAGACTTCGCCTACAAAATATATGGAGGCGACATAGACCCCGAGGCCGTGGCTATAGCCAAGCGCAATGTGCGCAACGCTCATCTCGAGGAGATGATTGAGATCAGTTGCAAGTCAGTGACAGACTGGACTGACAACTCTCCCGAGGGAGTGCTTGTGAGCAATCCACCCTACGGTGAGCGACTCCGCCCCGATGACATCCAGAATCTCTATCGCGAAATAGGAGCGACACTTAAAAAATATTTCAAGGGATGGCACGCATGGATACTTGGGGCGAAGAGCGAGCATTTTGCGGCTATAGGCCTGAAGCCAAGTGTGAGGATTCCGATTCTCAACGGGTCGATAGAGTGTATGCTTCAGGAATATGTACTTTTTGACGGAAGTTATAATGACTTTCGGGCGGAAGGCGGAAGTGTGGGCCGAGAAGAGCGTCAGGAAGACAAAGGTCCAAGAAAAGTGCGCCACATCACAGATGATGAATGGCGTAAAGAGACCCGTAAGTTTGGCTCAGGACGCCGTTCCGACAGAAATGGCCGACGTCCGGAGCAAAGACCCGGTTCTTCAGACAGGGATCGCAGAGGGGGTAAATATGCCTCCGGAGCGGACAAATATGAAGATAAGGAAAGCCGGGGCGAGAGAAGGAGAGAGGAGAGAGGAGATAAACGAGGGGAAAGGAGATTCGAAAGAAGAGACGATCGGAAAAATGATCGGAAAAGAGACGATCGGAGAGAGGGAAAGGGCTTCAACAAGGGAAGCCGGGATGCAGGCGCACGAAAGCCGGTAAAGAAAGAGGCATATACTGTCGCCGATAAATCGCCGCGACTTCCGGCAGAGGGAGAAATACGCTTCTCCGAGATGAGGATGCGCTCGCGCAAAGGAGGATGGAAACGACACGAGGAATCTTCCGATGCCAACGCAGACTGACACAGAATCTAATAAACATGAAAGACCGAATAAAGATACTTCTTCTTGGTAAAGGCGGGCGAGAGTCAGCCCTTGCCAGGAAGATAATGGAGAGTCCCCGTCTGGAGAAGCTCTACATGGCACCTGAAGGAATAGAGGGCACGGAAACCATAGGCGTAGACCCCCTTGACTTCATCGGGATAGCGGAAGCTGTGGAGCGACATGGCATTGATCTGATAGTGCCCGGAGGAGCCAATCCGATCGTGAGCGGCATCACAGATTTCTTCAAGCCATTAGGGGTGAAGGTCGTGGCGCCGGATGCGGCATGCGCACGTCTGGAATCGAGCAAAGAATTTGCCAAAGAATTCATGATAGACAACGCGATCCCCACGGCACGCTTCATGACCGTGACTCACGACACTCTGAAAGAGGGACTGAGTTTTCTTGACTCAATGCGTCCCCCTTACGTATTGAAAGCCGATGGGCTCGCAATGGGGAAAGGAGTGTTCATACTCCCCTCACTCGCAGATGCGAAAGAGATGCTCACCGACATGCTTGACGGTCTTTTCGGAGAATCCTCCCACACAGTATTGATCGAGGAATTTCTCCGTGGGAAAGAATGTACAGTCACACTTGCTCTCGATGGAGAAGATTGGCTTGCATTGCCCAATTCCAGGGACTATAAGCGACTTCTGGCCGGGGATGAAGGGCCGAACACTGCCGGCATGGGATCAGTGTCGCCCGTCACCTACGCCGATGCCGACTTTATGGAGAGAGTGGAAAAACGCATCATCGGCCCCACCCTCCGCGGCTTGAAAGAGAAAGGGCTCGACTATCGCGGATTCCTCTATTTAGGAGTGATGGAAATAGATGGCGAACCGGTACTCATAGAATACAACGTACGCCTCGGCGACCCTGAGACACAAGCCATACTTCCACTGATAGAAAGCGACATAGTAGAGATATTGGAAGGGATAGCGGACCGGACACTCGGCATCAAGCGTCTGCAAGTGTCAAAAGATGCATGTGCCGCAGTCACTGTAGCCTCTGAAGGCTACCCCTCTATATGCGAGCACGGACATCCGATAAGCGGCATCGAGGAAGCAGAGGCAATGGGCTGTATAGTCTATCCGGCCCTCATGCACACCACATACGATGGCAAGCGGCTCACCGACGGAGGCCGCGTACTGACCGTGGCTGCGATATGCGAGACCCCGGCAGCCGCCTCCTTGAAAGCACTGGCCGGAGCAGAGAGAATCAAATTCGACGGAGCGAGATTCCGCGAGGATATAGGCCACGACCTCTGATAAGCAGACCATAATCACGTCCGACACATGAAGCGAAAAAGGCGCACGATAGGAAAAGACACCCTCTCGCTCTCCATCATCTTCATGCTCGTACTCGGAGCAATAGCATTTCTGAGCGGGGCAGGCCACTTCGAGAAGTCGGAGTGCGGACTCTTTCTGCCCTCACCTGAAAGCTGGATACCCCTCCCCATAGCATCCGTCGGAACCAACCTGCTGCTACTCATAGCCATAGGAATAGCCTCCGTCTTCTTCAACCGCCACTACAACTTCGTCAAGACCTCGCAACCCGTGGGGCAGACCGCCTTCTTCTTAATGGCCGGCAGCAATGTGCTTGTCACCGGCGAATTAGGCACGTCTACCCTACTCCTGATCGCCAACTTCGTATGCTTCAGCTTTCTATTTGACACCTACCGCAAGCCCAACGCCACTCAAGAATTCTTCATCGTAGCCACCATCATAGCCTTAGGCAGTATGGTTCAATACGCATTCCTGATGATGATTCCCGTCTTCATAGCAGCCGGCTTCATCCTCCAGGCCATGCGAATCAGAGAGATACTTGCTTTCGGAATGGGGCTTATAGCACCCTTTTGGGTGGGTATCGGATTAGGACTGTTGCCCCTCGAACAATTCCGTCTGCCCCGGCCCACAATCCTGTTCCTCCAGACCGGAATAGAAGAAAGCTCCGTAGCCATACTTGTGAACATCGGATTCACGCTTCTGACAGCCATTCTGATGTTTCTCAACAACGAAATCAAACTATATGCCGGCAACTCCAGAGTACTCGCACTCAATAACATCATAAGTGTGAGCGGACTGGCAGCCGCAATCTGCATGATAGCAGACTATGATAATCTCCCGGCATATCTCGCCACATTCTATTACGCCTGCTCCTATCAGACAGCCAATCTCTTCGCCCTGCGCGACATCAAGAGAGGCCCCCTCCTGATGGACATAACCGCTATCATATATGCCGCCCTATTTGCGGCCACCCTACTGACATGACACCACAAGAAAAATCAAACGGCCGCACAGTCATCGTGGCCGACCGACATATCCCCTATTTACGCGGACGCCTTGAGCCATTTGCCGAAGTGAGATATATAGATCAGGAGGAATTCTCACCGGAGGCAGTAAGAGACGCTGATGCGCTGCTTGTGCGCACACGCACCCGATGCAACCGCGATTTGCTCGGAGAAAGCCGCGTACAGTTTGCCGCCACCGCCACAATAGGCCTCGACCACTTCGACATGGACTGGTTGGCCTCCGCCGGAATTTCCGCCACAAACGCCCCCGGCTGCAACGCCCCCGGAGTGGCCCAATACGTATGGGGAGCCATCCTCGAGCTATATCCCGATCTCAGAGGGCTCAAAATCGGAGTTGTGGGAAAAGGACATGTAGGTTCGATTGTGGCCGACTGGGGAAGGAAACTCGGAGCCGAGATTCTGGTATGCGATCCTCCGCGTAAAGAGAAAGGATTTACCGACGAAAACTATCTTCCTCTCGACACACTCATGAGGGAATGTGATATCGTCACATTTCATACCCCCTACACACGCGCCGGCTCACATCCCACACATCATCTCGCCAACGCCAACAATATGGGAGAGATGAAGAAAGGCGCACTGCTGATCAACGCAGCGCGAGGCGGCGTAGTAGACAACAAGACACTGCGACGCCTCCTCGAGGAGAAAAAAATCAGAGCCGTCATCGACACATGGGAGAATGAACCCAATCTTGATCCCGAGCTTCTCAAACTTGTAGAAATCGGCACTCCGCACATAGCCGGATATTCTCTGGAAGGGAAACAGCGGGCCACCCGCATGATACTCGAAGCCATCGCGAAGCATTTCGGATGGACAGTAGACCTCACAGGGCTGGCCCCCGACTATGAGGCCCCCCTGAGCATACGTAAGGAAGAGATCACAGAGAGCTACCGCCCCTCAGCTGATATGAAAGCACTTGAGGAAGGCTACAGTCATTTTGACACCCTCAGAGCCAAGTATGAGACGCGTCCCGAACCACACTTCATGAATAAGGACTGATGGGAAAAACAAAATACTATGTGGTATGGGAAGGCCGGATACCCGGGGTATATGACGACTACTCCGACGTGCAGGAGCAAGTGGACGGTTATCCGGGAGCAAAATTCAAAGGATTCGCTACATCACAAGAGGCCACAGAAGCCTACAGGCGCGGCACACCCGACAATGAAGAGCAAAGTCTTGGAAGTCTGCTGGCAGGAGCAAGCGTAAGGAGAACCGAAGAAAAGAAAGTAAAGAAAACAAAGGCTGCATATCCACGCGGGACAGCCTCATCATATAGCAAGACAGTCGGAAATAAACGAACGGCTAATCCCTCCGCGCCCGACTGGCATGACTTCCCCGAGATAGACACAACAGCCTGGGCCGTAGACGCGTCATGCCTTGGAAATCCCGGAAGGATGGAATATCGGGGGGTAGACCTTGCAAGCGGAGAGGAGATATTCAAAGTCGGTCCCTTTGAGGACGCCACCAATAATATCGGGGAGTTTCTGGCTATAGTGCATGCCTGCGCATTGATGGAACAGCGCGGAGAGACCCACGCCATCTACTCCGACTCAGTGTCAGGAATGGCATGGGTCAGAAACAGGAAAATAAATACCCAGCTCAAAGAGACGGGGCGCAACAAAAAAGTGTTCGAGCTGATGGCCCGCGCCCTTGCATGGTTGTATAAGCACCGCACCCTTCCGAAAGTGATGAAATGGCAGACAGAACTGTGGGGCGAAATTCCGGCAGATTTCGGACGAAAATGAGCAACAGTGATATTCTCCACATTTTGACCGAGAACCCCTGTCAGGAGACGCCGGAAGCGCAGTGGGAACGAATCCGCGAATCTATTCTGGGGAGCGGAGCATGTGCGTGTGGCGTGTCGACGGCAGAACCCGTGGCAGAAAATATTCGGGAGGAATATGGCAAGTGGCTATCGGAAGGCAGACACGCCGGAATGGCCTATATGGAACGCTATATAGATATAAGAACCGATCCACGGTTGCTTCTCGAAGGGGCGGAGAGCATCATCAGCATAGCCTACAGCTATCACACAGATGAAAGAGAACAATACGAGGGAAGCCCATATATAGCCAACTACGCGATTGGAGATGATTATCACGACGTGATACGCGAAAGACTGCGACCGATAGCGGAAGAAATAAAGCAAAGATATGGGGCAGAGTGCAGAATCTGCATAGACTCCGCACCGATTCATGAGAGATACTGGGCCGTGAAGAGCGGTATCGGGGAACGGTGTGCCAACGGAGCGATCTACATTCCCGGATATGGGAGCGAAGTATTCTTAGCCGAACTGATAACGACCCTTAAGCTACCCGCAAACGACCGACGAGCCCCTGAAGATGATATCCGCCGGGGATGTCAGCATTGCGGCTTATGCCGTAACGCCTGTCCCGGAGAGGCACTCCACAGCGACGGCACAATAGACAGCGGGAGATGTATAAACTATCTTACGATCGAACATCGTGGAGACTTCAATGAGTCACAGCTCCATTTATTGCGGAGAATTGAGCCAACACTCTTCGGCTGCGACAGATGCCAGCAAGTGTGTCCGCTAAACAAAGGAATAGGGAGCACACCCATCGCAAACTTTCAGATGCGCGCCAGCCTTAAATTCCTAACCATAAAAGAGATAGAAGAGATGACCCCGGCAGAATTCAGCCGACGATTTAAAGGAAGCCCGATAAAGCGAGCAAAGCTTGCCGGCCTGCTTCGCAATCTGATTTTCACTCTGCGGCTAATCTGACTCAATATTTTCGCACAGCTGCCATATCATTAATTTTTCTTGATTACTTAATATAGATTATTACTCGTCCGATAAAATACAAGAAAGCCGTCCGAAATTGGGCGGCTTTCTTTTTATGGGTGCCTGCTATCGCAGGGACAGAGTGGGATTACTCTGATTTTTTCTTTTTATCTTTCCAAGCTTTTGCTTTGGCTTCCGCGTCGTTAACGCCTTTCTCAGCTACTTCCTGTGTTTTGTTGACGGCCTTGTCAATGGCGGAAGTGGCTTTGTTAGCTGTCTTTTCTACTGCGTTGGTGGCAGTGTTCACAACCTTGTCAGTTTCTTTCTTTGCGGCATTTACGGCTTTGTCGGCTTCTTTCTTTGTGTTGCTGACAGCCTTGGAAGCTGCTTTCTCAGCTCCCTTGGCAGCGTTGTCGACTACCTCAACGGACTCTTCTACAACTTCTGTAAGGATAGTTGTGTCGGGGGCGATGGAGTCTACCATCTCAGAAACTTCGGCATCGAGTCCGATTACGGAGTCGGAATCGTTTTCTGCGGCCTTATTACCACCGCAGGCAGTGGCCAGCACCATGAGGGAACCGGCGCAGAGGAAAGAAAATACCTTTTTCATATCAATAAAATTAAACTATAATCGGGAAACCGTCTGGACTTGACGGATCAAGTTCAGACGGTCTCTCAAATTTACTTTCTTGCAAGTTCACGAGCCACCTTGCGGTTGGACATGGCAGCAGCAGCGTTGAATGAGTTGCCGGCCTTTGATGTCTTGGGAGCAGCCCATATAGCCATGATGGCGTCTACTTCGGGATCGTAGCCGTATTCTACGAGAATAGTTGAGGCAGCGAGAGTCTCGGCATTACCATAGACATAACCGTATTCAGTCTCACCAACTTCTTCGTAGCGCTGATCGAGGAATCCTTCGAGATCTTTTTCCTCATCCATAGTGTCGCTGACTGTGAGAGAAGATGAAGCGAGCTTCTCGTCAACGAAAGAGTAGATATACCAGGGGAAGAGTGTGCCGGTGGTGTAAACGAGGGAAGTGCCTTTTACTTCGGGAGAGCTGAGGCCGGCGATATTGAGGGTGGTCATAGCCGACTTCACATCGTCCATAGAGTTGCCCCAGGTGATGATCGGCATCACGAAATTGTTGTTTGTAGCGTTGACAGTCACGTTGCATTTAGCAATGTTGCCGTCTTTGGAAGCTGTGATGACAGCCTGACCAACGTGGTTGGCCTCAACCTTTCCGTTGGCGTCAACGGTTGCCACGAAAGGATTGCTGGAGGTCCAGGTGCAGTTTTTCTCGGAAGCTTTGAGTGTGACCTCATCATCGTAGTCGAGAGTCATTGCAGACTGGTCGAGAGAGAGCATGTTGTCGTCGTTGTCGTCGCCACATGATGTGAACACCATCGGGAGGGCAGCGGCGAGCATAATAATGAATTTTTTCATCTTGGGTTTTTATTATGATTTAATAAGAAAAAACGCATCGGGGGGATAAACCCGCTTTTGTTATAACAATCCTTAAGTGGAATTTGGTTGCAAAAGTACTGATTTTTTTTTTTAAATCCGAGTATGAGGAAAATTTAGGGGAGAAGTATCATGTATGAGGGAGTGTGTTATCAGGATTTACGGGTTGAAAAATGACACCATGCATAGATTAGCAGGGAGATGAGCAGTAGAGAGAAAAGAGGACGCAGCAGAAGGTCGGTGACTCCGGTCCGGTGATTTGAATTTCGGGTAGTGGAGTGTGTGTCTACCGGTATTATCTCTTTTATATGGAGGGTGTCTACCCGAAGATGGTGGAGGGTGTCGGTGAGCGTGTGAATCCTTATTCTCTCACGTATGACGGTCTGCTTGACGGTGTCTCCTATCTGAAAGAACAGGACAGAATCGCGCAGGATTATGGAGTCTGTACGGTGGCTTAGTCTGTATAGGGTATCGATGCGAACTGTCTCGTGTGTGGTAGACGGGGGATAGGTCTGCCGAGAACATGATGTGCATTCATACAGAATAATCAATCCGATAAGGAAGGAGAGGGAGTAGCCCGGGGCAGGGATATGCAGGTTCATGGTCGGTGTATTTATAATCAGGATCGGGAGATTGAGGAATCAAGGATTCGCGGTATGGCGGATATAGTTGAGGATGCCATGCTTATGAAGGCTTACGATGGCATTACGGCCTACGGGTGAGAGGAGAAAGTCCACATCCTCGCGATTATCCTGAAATAGATTTTCGGTGAGTACGGCGGGACAAGGAGTGGAGACGAGTATCTTGAATCGGGCTTCCTTATCTCTATCACCGTCAGAGAGATCGGTGCGAAGTATTTTTACCGGGCGACGAGATCCTATTCCGGGAGAGAGGAGCGGCGAGAGGACGAAACCGGCGGCAGAATACAGATATTCGGCAAGTGTGTCGGCACGTGTCTTACCCGGAGACGTGAAGGCTTCCCAGCCGGTAGCGCCGTGCCATTGACCATCGTTGCCCGCAGCATTGACATGAATACTGATGAGGGCAACGTTGTCGTTGCCGACAGATCGGCAAATGGCCGCTGCGCGGCGGCAGCGTTCAGAGAGGGGGACATCACCATTCTCCGGCACGAGAATACGGGTGTCGATTCCTTCGCAGAGTAATTCCTCGGAGAGGGCGACTACAATATCGCGTGTGTAGCGCCACTCAAGCAGACGTTTGTCGGGACTACACTTGCCACGTGTGTCTATGCCGTGGCCATTATCAAGCAAGATTATCATAAGTAATTAAGCAGCTAAGTAGCTAAGAAAAGAACTTTGAAAAGAATGGGATTATAGTCAGAGAGCCGGAGGTTTACTCTCGGGCGAGTCAGAGCGCGGAGGGCGGCGAGAAGGACAATCAAGATTGTCACAACGGGTCATGACAAGGTTGAGTTCGGCACAGTGCCGGCGTTCCGACTCGCTATAGAGTTCACGTTGGAGTTCACGAAGTCTTTCCGTCTGCTCTGCGAAGCGTTCCTCCTTGAGACGAAGCTGGGCCTGAAGAAATTCGGTGGTCTCACGCAGGATATGAAAATCATCAGAGTCAGCCTGAGTAGCGGCACGGCGCATATTCACCCGACGTTCGAGAAAATACTTCAGAGTTTCGACACCGCCCAAGGCACCGGCAATAGTTAATAGAGTCTCCCACATAGTGAAGTCATCAGAAGATTTTAGATAATTAAGGACCAATAAGTGGCTAAGTAGCTAAGAAAAATTAAACGATACAATAACGAAGTGGCTTTGAAAATATCTTAATATGATAGATGACTCAAAATTAGCCGCATATATCATATTATTAATTATTCTTAGCTACTTAGTGAATCGAGGGGCAAAGATAAGAGAGGGGAAACAGGAAGGGAGCATATTCCTCCCATCTTCATCAAACAATAGCCGATAAAAAAGACGTTATATTACTGACAGCATTTTTTAGCGTAAGTAGCTGTTCAAATTAAAACGATATAATAAAAGTCAAAACAGGTGGCGTATATCTCGCATATCATCCGCTTGTCGATTTTGGCCGCTTCGGCTTTGTCACTCAGTCACGATGCCCGCATCGCTCCTTCGCTCCGTAGCCAAATCAGCTCAAAATCGCCAGAGCG
>JAAVFY010000068.1 GCA_014800515.1 Bacteroidales bacterium | reverse complement strand
CAGTTCTCGGAAATGCCCTACGGCGGGCATTTCACTGCCATGGAAGCGCCCGAACCTTTCGCACTTGCACTGAGAGAGTTTATTTGGACATTGCCGAATCATGTATAATATATAACGCCTAAGTAAGTCGTAAAAATTAATTTATACTAAGCCGCATGGGCAAAATTGATATTGAGTTCAGAACCAATAGCAGCCAAAGCACGATTGGTTGCGTAAAGCAGGGAGTCTGTGGAAAAATAATCCACAGGTCTGAGCCATTTGCCCTTGAGTATTCGCCACAGAGTCTCCGCGATATTCAGATGAGGACTGTAAGGTGGAAGAAAGAAGATGAACAGGCCTCGCTTTTCCCATATCGGGCGAAGTTCCTTCATGAGTTTACACCTGTGTACGCTGGCATTGTCAAGCACCACAAATGTATCCCTGCGGATACGCATCGACAGACTGTCAAGAAAGTCCGCGATTTTGTCAGCCGTCATGTTCTCGGTTGTGGAGAACCCATCATATCTGTTGTTTCGGTCAATCATACCGAAAATATTGAGCCTGAGGCCTCTTTCAGATGGGATATATACATCCTCTCCACGGAACTGCCAGCCATACGGTACATAACCTTCTGCCTTGGCGAAAGCCCTCTTCCAATTGCAGACGTTGCTGGTCTGTCAGTTGTATAACTTTGATTTTTGCGATAGTCGTAAGTGTTATGGTTCATATCCATAACGGACAAACGCTCACAAAAATTATGATATAAACCAATTTTCAACATCTACTTAGCTACTTAGATTATAATTTTAAGGATTCATACTCTTCGCGAGAGATTGGTGTTTGTGGGTCGATGATGAGGACGTCATCATAAGTCAAATCGTAGAGATGATATGCTATGTGATCTATTTTGTTTTCTATTGAAATCACATCTTCGTATTTATTCATACGTTGGCTTACTAAACTTTCAATCAGTTTAGATATCTCTTTATCTATTTTTGGTATCGGGAAATTATCCACTTCATAACCGTTAACATTACTATTGGTACTAAAAGCCCTAAAGAACCAGTTAATAAGTTTGCTGTTTAGTATCCCGAGGAGTGTCTTGAGA
Source organism: Bacteroidales bacterium (assembly GCA_014800515.1). Lineage (GTDB taxonomy): Bacteria > Bacteroidota > Bacteroidia > Bacteroidales > Muribaculaceae > Lepagella. Next base: position 5,493 of record JAAVFY010000068.1, on the reverse strand, counting down.
CTTAATCCTTCTGGGGCAAAAAGATAATTACAAGAATTTGCAAGATAGACTCCGGGGGGGACAATCGACATTACTAACCTAACCTTATCATTTGCACCGGTCATTCCTTGCATAGCTATTCGTTCAAAAAGGTGATGCTTAGATTTCTCCGATGAACCGTGATCTTCTAAATATTGAGATTCATTTAGATATTCAATCTCACCCTGACTCATATTCAGCGTAAAGCGATAGCGTTGTATGGCTGCCCCCTTTAATATCATAGGCATATAAGTCTTGGACGTAAAATATGATTTATGAAATGTCATATTTAACTCCCCCTCTATACACTTTATCTCTACCTCTTTTTTCTTTAAAAGTTTTAACACCAACGGGATACTTGATCTTTCCAGACGGGGGATTGTTAACCCATCTGGATCGATAATACTCAATTGCTGGAAATTAAAAGCTGTCTGCAAACCTTTATTTTTATTGCGATCTTCCCAAATATTTACTTGAAACTTATGTGTAGGGGAGCTTGGCGAGTTCTTAATTAGAACCACACATACACTCATCTTAACACTCTCAAATACTCTTTTTCTCTTACTATCTCTCTCTGGAAAAGAATCTATCTTGAGTATGGTATTTTGTGTAAGGGTATGACGACGTAGCTTAGCTGCTTGTAAATCACCCAAGAATGAATTTTGGAAGATGAGTGATACAATCCCATCTTTCTTCGTTAGACTTTGTGATGCACTTGCCAAGAATAGTTTGTACGCATTTAGTTTACCTCCAAATGCAATCTTAAAATCATTAAATTTTCGAAGTTGGTCTATTTCTCCAGCGTGAGCACCTTGATATACAAAATAAGGTGGATTGCCAATGACAATATCGAAACCAGGATTCTTATTATCATCATTGAAAATATTACTGAATACTATTTCCCAGTCAAAGAATTTGATATCAATCTGTGCTCTGTCAGCCAAAGATGTAGCAGGGGTAGTCAACGAGGTTATAAGATTATTAAGCACAAAAATACTTTTACTCTTAGCTTTTTCTATGGCACGAGCTTGTTGAGCTTTCTTTAATACCTTAACGGATAACTTTTTATCCTCAAATATATCAGACTCAATTCTACTTTCTTCCAGAGCATTAGCTTTATCAATGCCAAGCTGGACTTTGATAATCTCCAATATTTTGCATTTGATTTCGATTTCGCGCTGGAGCTTCTCATCTCCATTCTGTTCAAATAAATCGTTTTGGAGTTGATGAAGTTCCTTCTTGAGTTTAGCAAGTTTGGACCTACCGTCAGTGTTATCAGGTAGTTGAATATACTCATCATTAAACGTAGTGATTAGCGAATTGCCTTGCACGATTCGGTAATCAAGATTGGGCAATGGAGTAGCGACTTGCTCTTCAACAAGAATAGCAAGCCAAAATCTGAGCCGAGCAATATCAACCGCCCCCTGTTCAATATCTACACCGTATATATTATCACGAATGATAGCTTTTTTCTCTTCGAGATGATTAAACGGTTCTGATTCGTTAAGGAAACCATATAGGTGCTGACGCGTCGTAAAGAGAATATTGAGAATACCTATAGGGAATGCCCCTGAACCGATTGCCGGATCACATACTGTTACCTCTTTAAGAAGCTTATAGAGATTTCTTGCATTATCCTTATTTTGCAGTGCATGATTGACAAGCCCCTTGTTAATCATGTCTTCAATATCAGCGTGAAGCGATTGGTCGGTATGAGTTTTAAGATATTCAATAATGCTCTGACGACACATATATTGAACAATCTCTTTAGGGGTATAGAAAGCTCCCTTATCTTTATTATCTTCAAGAAGGCTTTCGAATACACGTCCTAACATTTCCGGGTCAATGCCAATCTCCGCGTCATCCGGATCATTCTCGTCAATAGTGAAATTATATTCTCCTAAAAACTTAAACAGTTCTTGGAATAGCTTTTTAGGGAACTTGACAGTGAGTTTATCTTCCCTAGTCTGTTCAAAAAGTCCTCCATTGAGATATGGGATTTCGCTCCATTCATTTGCTAAATCCGTATCCCAACCATTCTTCGCAAATACTTCCTTGCGTTTTTCAGACGGGGTATTTAGAACGCCAAAAAACAAGGGCTCCAAAACTGCATCAAGAAAATCATCCTGAAGAGGGGATGTCTGATAAAGATTCTGTAAGAAGTTTCGGTCGTTATTCATCCAATCTTTCCTTTGCAGAAAACAGAGAAATGTCAGGCGACCCATCATCTTCTTAATGTAGTCTCTTACCCGTTTATCATCATTATTGAAATACGAGAAAATTTCAGTATGCGGCTCTTCTTTTTTAACTTCCTCCCACTTATTTTTGACTTTCTCGTATCGTTTTCCGGTGATATACTGCACAAAATCGGCATAGATATTACGGTATTTATCGAAAAACTCATCACTAAGAGCGGCGACGGAGAAAGCCTTTTCAAAGTCTTCATCATTTCGTTGGCTCTTAGCAAGAATTTCAAATCGCTCTGCTGCGGTACGGCCACGATAGCCACGACCAAAAACGTAAGTGTAGCGTTTGGCAGACGTAGGGTCTTTTAATGAGCCGCCTTTATGAGCGTAAGAAAATCTCCACTGCTTATTTGTTACATTTTCGTAATGGAATACAATCATAAGGTGTTGACGGTAATCCATTATGGAACGGATAAATTGTTGAATATTGACACGAGAACGCTCAATATTCTTAGAATCATCGAGGGTTACATCAAGAAGAGCAATATTTTCGGCATTATAGTTTTTTGCCGTAAGGTCTCCGACATATTTGATGTGCTTAATCCCAGCATTTTTAGCTTTATCGGCATATTCCTCCCTTTCGGCAAGGTCATCGTTTATATATTCTATTTCATTGCCGAAGATTGGTTCAATGACATCCGCTATGAAACGGTCAGTTCCGGGATAATCATTGTTAAATATCTTTTCTAACTTATGCTTGATTTCCATAGTCAGTTATTGTTTTTAGTTTCTCAAACCAAGCTTTGTGAGATTTTGATGTCGAATGCTCTGTATATGGAGCCGCTACACTATTGCCATTTTCTTCGAGGTAGTTCAGTTCAGCATTGCTCCGTAGCCCCTTTAATGTGAAATTAGAGCTGCCTACAATTCCTGTGGCAAGCGTATGGTTATTGCCAAGCAAAATATAGCACTTGACATGAAGAAACTCCTTATGTTCACCTTGACCGTACACGCGAATCTCAAACTTTCCTTCAGGATTCTCTTCTGTCAGGGCATTATCAATAATCAACTTGCCGATAGGCTTATACTCATCTGTAAGAGATTCGACATCCCTTTGAATATAGAAATCGGGGAATTTATGTGCCGCGCTGGATGCCTGATAATATTGTAATTGTGGCTCTTGACCTATAAGTAAGTCAAGTTTGCCACCTCGTGCGAAAAAGTCTTTAAGTTCTTCATAGACCAAAGCCGTGCCGGGCAAGTCCCAATAACCTGTTGCAATCATAATGTGATTACAGTCAGGTCGTGAGACTAACTCTCTTATATATTTGACGAGCATAAATTGCTCAGACTTATCAATTAGTGCATTTGCCATGGTTATTATCGTCTTAAGCAACTTTGCCGGTTTCGATTTCGCATTTGAGGAATTGAAAGATATAGACTGCACGCTGATAGTAGAGGCCACATTCGGGGTCGTTGAGTTTGGCGAAAGTGGTTGATGAATATAGTTCGTCAAGGGCGCGATGTATGTCCCAGCCATATTCTGCCATAAGCATCTCTGCAAGTTCTGCCGCAAGGCATTTGATTTGAAACTGTATGTCTTGTGTCAAAATCATATTTTACCTCCTTCCCGTTGGCAAATGATTTGGAGATCTGAGACAGTATCATCGATGGAGAGGGTATGCTCGGCTGCATAGCAATCGAGAAGTAAATCGATACCCGTAAACCGGCACAGATATGCGTAGGCTTGGATGTTGGAGAGGTTAAATCGCTGTGCGAAAGCTCAAACACACGCTGCTACATATTCTATTCTGTCAAATATTTCTTTCTTGTCCATGACTATGCTTTATTGCTAACGATTAAGTCTTTAACATCAATATCAAGTAACTCAGAAATCCTCACAAGTGTATCAAGGGAGGGTTGCATCTTGTTGGAACACCATCGGGAAACCGTAGCTTCATTTTTACCGACCTGTGCGGCAAGCCATTTGCCAGTTTTTCCATTCTCAACTAACGCAACTTTTATCCTATTTATCTTCTGTGATTCCATTTCACTTGCTTTGTTTATGTATTACAATACTTTGATGTTAAACGCAAATTTAGCTATAATTTCCCATATAACAAAATATTTTCTCATTTTTGCATCGCAACTTAGAAATTCGATCTTCTGGAGATAGTCAACACCATCCTCTACAAGCTCAAGAGCGGATGCCAGTGGCGATTTCTCCCGCTGGGTCACCTCTTCAGCGGAGAGCCTCCGTCCTGGAACACGGTGTTCCAACATTACATGAAATAGTGTGTCAAGGATGAGTGGAGGAAGGCATACGCCAATATAGTCAATCAAAACAAGGCAGCCCTTGACCTGTCGCTTTCCCACATAGACGGCTCCCATACACCAGCCTTGCGGGGAGGAGAATGCGTCGAGTATCAGGGACGCAAGAAATGCAGGACGACAAACGCGCTTTTCTTTACTGATGACCAGGGCATTCCGTTGGCTATGTCCGACCCTCAGGCAGGAAACCATGCAGACCTCTATGATATAAAGGACAGGGTGAACGAGATTGCGGAGCAACTCGAGGATGCCGGTATTTTCACGGACGGCCTTTTCTGCAACCTTGACGCAGGCTTTGACGGCAACGACCGCAGGGTTGCGCTTGACTCCCACGGGATCATTCCCAACGTATGCCCCAACAGGAGGAACGGAGGACAGCCAACGGAGGAAAGGCTCTTCGATGAGGGGATGTATAAGGAAAGAGGGAAGATCGAGAGAACAAATGCATGGATCGATGGATTCAAGAATGTGCTTGTCCGGTTCGACACGACCATATCCAGCTGGAAAGGTTGGAATTTCCTTACCTTTATCGTTATATTTCTTAAAAAATTTCACAAATCAAATTAGTCTAAACAACTTCTTTTCTTATTAAAGAGAATAAAAAATTTGGTAAGGTGGAAAAAATTTGTAATTTTGCGGCTGAAATGGTTGCTCTGCCTCCAAGAGTGGAGACACATAGGAGCATCAAAAGGGAATGAGGTGTGATTCCTCGACAGTACCCGCTGCTGTAATTCCCCGTTCTTTGACGATGCAAATTCGTTATTGAACAAGGTTTTTCGCAACCTGCCACTGGTCACCAAACGACTGGGAAGGCGCGATAAAACCGGGATAAGTCAGAAGACCTGCCATTGCCGTAAATATGAATGTGCCTACGGGACTATGGGCAGGTTGTTGATTCTTTAAGCGGATTCAAAGTAATTTCTACACTCGTTTAGAGGTTAATCCATACTCCCGTCTG
>JAAVFY010000067.1 GCA_014800515.1 Bacteroidales bacterium | reverse complement strand
TTATGCCGCTTGAGCGGCATTCCAAAGCAGACATGGCACGCCATGTCCGTACAAGGAGGGCGCCAATGCAAGCCCATGCAATATGCCGCCGGAGGTGGCATTATTCTGAGTCATTATGCCGCTTGAGGCGGCATTCCAAAGCAGATATTTGCAGCCTCCTTGTACGGACATGGCGTGCCATGTCTGCTCATGAAATATGCACCAAAGGGGCATTATTCCGAGTCAATGTCTTTATGCCGCTTGAGCGGCATTCCAAAGCAGACATGGCACGCCATGTCCGTACAAGGAGGTCTCTCAATGCCGACTCATTTCTTATGCCGCCGGAGGTGGCATTATTCTGAGTCTTTATGCCGCTTGAGGCGGCATTCCAAAGCAGACATGGCACGCCATGTCCGTACAAGGAGGTCACCCAATGCCGACTCATTTCTTATGCCGCCGGGGCGGCATTATTCCGAGGCGATTCCCAATGCCGACTCATTTCTTATGCTGCCGGAGCGGCATTATTCCGAGGCGATTCCCAATGCCGACTCATTTCTTATGCCGCCGGGGCGGCATTATTCCGAGTCGTTATGCCGCTTAGGCGGCATTTCAAAGCAGACATGGCACGCCATGTCCGTACAAGGAGGTCTCCCAATGCCGACTCATTTCTTATGCTGCCGGAGCGGCATTATTCCGAGGCGATTCCCAATGCCGACTCATTCCTTATGCCGCCGGGGGCGGCATATTCCCGAAGCATATTCCAAATGTCATTTTCCCAAACGTCATTTCCGGAGAAAATAAAAAAGAGGGGCGCGAATCTCGCGCCCCTCTTTTTTATTAATAAACGTATGGTTTATTTGCGGATGTTGACTCTCTTGCCATTGATGATATAGAGACCTGCGGCGAGGTTCATCACGTCCTCGGCGCTGCCGTCGCGCAGCAGTACGCGGCCGGCGTAGTCCACTACGGTGTAGGTCTCCGCCTCGTCGAGGACGCTGAAGATGCCTACGCCTTCCGTCACATGGTAGGTGAGCTTGATCTCGGCGTTGAATACCTCGTATACGCCGTTCCAGTCGTCGCGCGAGCAGAGCTGTGCGCTGCCGGCGGGGATGGTCAGGGTGTAGAGTCCGGCGGGATATTCCTCGGCGAGCACTTTCACCACGAGTGATGTGGCTGCTCCGGCTTCGCCTTCGAAGTCGTCGGCGTCGAGAGATGCCTGGTACTCGTTGCCCTGCTGGTCGGTGAGCGATACGCTGTATGCGTTAAGGAAGAATCCGTACTCGTCGCCAAGATCGGGGAATGTGATCCTGATCTGATCGGCGAACTTTCCGAAGCTTGCGCCGTCCTCGGGATCTGCCTCATAGTTGTCGAGCATACCCTCGATGCCGGGGGCTTCCTGAACCTTGATCGTGAAGCGGAGCTCGAATGCGGGGCTGACGCCGGCTACTCCCTTGGTGCTTTCCCATGCGCCTTCGGGTACAGTGAGCAGGTATTCACCCGGAGCGGTGATATCGTTGCCGTTGTTGAAGACGATGTCGCCGCCGTCGTAGTCGCTGTTGATGTCAGACCATGAGTATTCATATACGGTGCCGTCGGTCTCGTTGACGAGCTTGGCGGTGTAGATGATGTCGCCTTCCGACACCCATCCGTCGGAGTTGGGGAACTTCACGGAGACGGTGCCGTTGCGGAGCGCCTCGATCACGTCGCCCTCGGCGGGAGTCCAGATCGCGCCTTCGTAGTAGCTGTCGGCGGTAGCGGCCTCGATGGTGTAGCTGAGTACGAACTCGGGGCTGGGATCAGTGCCGTTGACAAACGTACCCTCGGCAATGGTCAGGGTGTATTCGCCGGACTCGGTGGTCGAGGGGAATTCCATCATGGCCTCGTTGCCGTTCACATAGAGATTCTTGAGAGACACCTGTGTGCCGGTGGTCGTGTTGACGAGTGTCACCTTGTAGGATTCACCTCTTGTCACGTCGCCTGTGAAGGTGGCGGCCACGGTGCTGATGCTCCTGACAGTGGCTCCGTCCTCGGGATCGAAGGTCACGTTCTCCCAGAATTCGGGATCGGCTGTAGAGACGATGATAGTGAAGAGGCCGGCCTCGTTGACTTCGGGCACGATACGGTCGTCGATCTTGATGAGGCCTTCGGGCACATAGAGTGAGTATGTGCCGGGGGTCTTCACGGTCTGACCGAGTTTGAGACGGTAGCCGGTGTTGCCGGCGCCGAAGATCTCAGAGAAGTAGTAGGTGTCAGTACCGTTGGTGAGATAAGCCTGCTTGTAGAGCGAGCTTGTGCCCCAGCTGATAAACTCCCCGGTGTCGACGATGACAGCCTGGATGCCGTTGAGTTCGGTAGCCTCGGTGGAAACCACCTGGGCGCCTGTGGCATCGACTACCTTGAATGTGTAGTTCACCTCGAGCGGAGCGAGCTCCTCAACGGAGAATGTCAGGCTGAAGGCCGGGTTGAGCGACACCTTCTTGTCGGGATCGGCATTGTAATACTGATCCATCTCGCAGAGAGCGAGCACGCCCTCGGGGAAGCTGACGGTATATACGCCGGCTGCGGTAGTCTCGGGGAAGTAGACGACCATACCCTCGCTGTAGCTGCCCACGTAAGTGGCGTTGATGGTCTCACCGTCGGGTGTCGTGGCAGTCACGTCGGAAACGTTGCCTGCGAGAGCCACTCTCAGGTTGGAGGGACGGTTGGGGAGCTGGATGCGACCACCCGAGAAGCTCTCGTCCGTATCCTTCTCCCACTTGGCGCCTTCGAAGGCGGCCTCGTCTATGGGCAGCGGATCGATGGTGTAGGTGAGCGTTGCGCCCGGGAACTCGCCATACTTGCTTCTGGCGGCCACGAGGATGCCGGCGGGAAGAGTGACGGTATATTCACCCTCCGCGGTCACAGCCTTTTCAAGCTCGAAGGTGATGGTCTCACCGTTGATGCGGGCGTTGCCGCTGACGGTGGTCTCACCGGAGGTGACGCTGAAGGCAGTCTCGCTGCCGAGCACGATGTCGCCGCGCTTGTTGGGGAAGTTCACGCTGATCGTGGAGATAGACTTGAGACCCTCGGCTCCGTCGGCCGGAGTGTATTCCGCTGTCCAGAAATCGGCGGCGGAGAGAGCCTCGATCTGATAGTAGTAAACCATCTCGGGGTTCTTGCCGGCAGTCTCGGAGAAGAACATGGCCTCGGGGATAGTGAGGGCATATACGCCCTGGTTGTCGGTGGTCTCGAAGTTCAGGGTGGCGGAGTCGCCCATGCTCATGAAGGGAGCCACTTCGGCTGTCTCTTCGGCCTCGAGATTCTCACGGGAGATCTTGGCGTCGGAAGCGAGCACGGTCACGTTGCCCGGGAAGGCCACGGTCATGATACCCAGCTCGGGCACAAGAACAGGCTCGGTGCGCAGAGAGCTGCCGGCGGGATTGACCACCGTGCGCTGCCACCATGCGGCGTCAGTCTTCACCTCGATGATGTAGGTGGCCTCGATGGCGGTGGCGTTGAGCACATCGTCGATGGAGACGGCACCTGCCGGGATGCTTACGGTGTAAGTGCCGGCTGCGCTCACCTCGGCGTTGAGGGAGAACACGAGGTTGCCCTCGGCGTCGATAGAGGCGGAAGCCACGGTGGCGGCAGTCTGGCCGGAGGCGTTCTTCACTGTCAGAGCGGAAGCGGCCACCTTGAGCTGCGGCATGAAGTCGAGCTTGCCGGGGAACTCGGCCTTGAAGTCCCTGAGGGTCTCCACGATGCCGGGTTCGGGCGAAGTCAGGGCTGCGCCTGCATAGTAGTCATCCTTGGCGATAGAGTAAACGGCGGTGATAGCCGCGGCGTTGGGAAGATCGTCGATAGAGACAGCACCCTTCGGGATATTGAGAGTGTATGAGCCGCCGAGTGTGATCTCCTCGTCGAGAGTCACCACGAGCTGGCCATCGGCGTTGATGGAGCCGGCAGCCACCACGGGAGTACCCTTCGAGCGGGTCACGGTGATGTCGGCTTTGCCAAGCACGGGAGTGAACTCACCCTTGTTCGGGAAGCTTACGATAAACTCCTTAAGGCTTGTCACGGTGCCTGCGGCCGGAGCGACAGTGGCGCCGGAGAAGTAGTTGGGCTTCACCACAGAGTAGGAAGCTGTAGCCTTCACATTGCCCACGGAGTGGATAGTCACGAAGTCGGCGGGCACCACCACGTCATATTCACCCTCGATGTTGCAGTCAGCCTTGATGACGAGCTTGTTGTCGACGATAGAAGCCTCTACGGGCTCATCGTTGACAGTGACGCTTGCGGTGTTGTCAGGGTTGAGCTCAACATCATATTCATAGTCATTGCCATCGGCATCCACACCCTTGCGGTTGGGGAACTCGATAGTGATGTCAGTGAGCGAAGTCACCTCCTCACCCTTGGCCGGAGTCCAGACGGAACCCTGGAAGTAGTAGGGAAGTTCCTTGATGGTGTAAGTGGCGCGGATCACGTTGTTGGTGGTCTGCAGAGCCATACCGGCAGTGCGGGCGTCAACGAACACACCGGCGGGGATGGTCACATTGTAAGTGCCCTCCTGGTAGAGATCGACGGGGTTGCCCTCGGCGTCGGCGAACTTGATGTCGACGCGGGTGGTGTAGCCCTCCACGAACTCGGAGAGTGTGCCATACCAGGTGTCTGTGCCGTCGGTCACCTCGATCTTGCGCATGTTCTCCTCCTCGAGCGGAGCGAGACCTTCGGGACAGGTGGCGGAGCTGTAGCGGACGATCATGTTGTTGAGGTTGACGATAGTCTCCTCGTTAGCCGGCTCGAGAGTCGGACGGCTCATGAACTCGGGCACAACAGTGTAGTTGATCTCGATAAGTTCGTTGAGAGTTGCGCCGACGCCTACGGTGAGCACACCGGCGGGTATCTCGATAGCCACGGAGCCGAGAGTGGTCTGCTCGCAGGGGATGGTCAGGTTGAGACCTGACTGGTCGAGAGTGGCCTCCACATCCTCGCCGCCAACTTTGACAGTCACCTTATTATTGTTCTCGGCGACGGTTCTGACATCGGAAGCGAAGTTAACGGTCACATAATCGAGCGAGCGCACGCAATCCTCGACACCCTCGGGAAGGATGGTCAGCTCGGGGAATGCACGCTGGTTGATAGTGAAGACACGGGTCATGGTCTCGTTGTTCTGACCGTCGACAGTCACCGTATAGGCGGGCACTGTCAGAGTGTACTCACCGCTCAGGATGAACGGTTCGGTCTCGAACACGAGTTTGTTGTCCTCGATCCCGATAGTGTTGGCGATAGGATACCAGGTCTGCTCACCCTTGGTGATGGTGATCATATTTTCAGCATTGCTGTTGATCGCAGGCTGGATCTTATCGGTGAGGTTGCCCTCGAAGTTCGGGAAGGATACCTCGAAACGGTTCACGCTCTCGAATGCCCCGTCAGCGGCGGGCGCCGAGATAGAAGCCTCCTTGAAGTAGGCGGGCTTGAGTGTGAAGGTCTTGGTGAAGTCCTCGAGGCTGAGATCATCCTTGATCTGGATCGCACCGGCCTTCACGGTAGCGGTATAGGTACCGGTAGCTGTGAGAGGCTCTGCAGTCGAGAACTTGAGGTTCTGAGTCATAGGATCAACCTTGATGGAGCTGGCGTCAACTTCAAACTCCTCGCCCTCTTCGTTTGTGACGGTGATGTCGGAAGTCTCACCTACGAATTTTACGGACTGACCGTTCTTGCTCTCTACGCGGAGCTCGAAATCCTGAACAGGCTCGTCGATGAAGAGACTGCCAGCAGGCTCGAGGAAGCGGACATCGCTGAAGTAGTTGTACTTGATGGTGAATCTCTCACTATAAGTCTTGCCGGTGTTCGTCACCCCGTCATACATAAGTGCACCCTCGTAGATTGCGAGGCTATATTCACCCGGAGCAGTCTGGGTTGCGAAAGAGATTACAAGGTTGCCGTCGTTGTTAAACTCAACAGAGCTGAGTGCAACTTCCTTGGAAGAATTAGTCCCGTTATAAAATACGCTGATATAGGTGACACCAGTGTTATCGTCGTAAGTAGTGATTGTCACATCTTTCGCATCTTCCGGCGTAAGATTCGGATACTCGATTACGAAGTTGGAAATCTCAGTTACAGTCGCGGATTCCTCGGCGGGAGCGATTATCTTGCTGTCGCCGAAGTAGTTGATCTTAGAACCTTCGATGGTGAAGAGATTCTCGAATTTCTGAGCTGCAAACGGATTCTCAACATTATTCTCCACGGCGGCGTAGAAACCTTCGGGGATAGTCACGGTGTAAATGCCGGGTACGTTGACAGCAGGACTGAATGTCACGCGGACAGATCTGCCGGCAGAAGCATAACTGCCGAGTCTCGTCAGAGAGGAGGGATGGAACTCATCGCCGTTCTCATTGACAAGAGTGAGTTTGGAAAGAAGATCCTCGTTGATCTGGACATTATACTGAGGTGAAAACATTGAGCCGCTTCCCTGCCAGTCGAAATCAGGCTTGATCTCGAAGCTTACGATATCGGAGATCTCACCGAACTGGGACTGTGAGAAGTATGCACCGGTGGAGTCAACCACTGTGGAGAGCTCATAGTTCACCTTCATCAGGCCGGCGGGCTCTGTGATAGAGTAGGTGGCTGTGAATGCATCTTCATTGGTATTCTCGCCGATAACGAGAGCTCCGGCGGGCACGTTGATCACGAACTTGTAGCTATCGGGCACATCGGCGAAGAGAGCCTGCGGGAATGTGATCTTGCCCTCGCCTGCGGTCACCTGCTCGGTGACATTAACACCATTGACGGTGATCTCCGCGCCCTCGGCGATAGTGATCTGAGCGTTGTCGCTTGTAGAGAACGTCAGAACGATATCCTCGGTGATAGACTCGAATGTAACATTTTCCCATGCGGGAGTGAAGGTTCCTACTGCCAACGGATCGGAATTGTCCACCTTCAAGGTATAGGTGAACTTGATGTCCGATGTGTTGTAGACACCGTTGACGGAGATACTCGATGCGGGAATCACGAAGTTGTATATTCCGTTCTTCGGAAGCTTGCCGTCAAGTGCACCGCCCTCACCTGTAATCCAGCTGGAGTAAATCGTGACCTCATTGGTATTACCTCCGAGGAGCATAAGACTCTCACCGTTGACAGTGCCATTGCCATTTACGCTTATCGTGCCGTTGGCATGGGGGAATTTCACAATGATTGTACTTGGAAGCTCATCGAGATCTGTCATTTCGGCAGGCTCGAACTCCGGACCGTAGAACGGAGGATAATCAACTTCAAGAGTAGCAGTCAGCTCCGGATTCTCCTTTCCGTCGATCGAGAGCGCGCCCTCGCCGATAGTGACGGTGTAGGTGCCGAAGTCGGACAGAGGATTGGAGAAAGTAATCCATACAGCTTTTGCAAAATTATTCCAGGTTGTTCCTGATGTAGAAATAGGTGTCGCGTCAGGATTGCTGCTGCTGATCGTAATAAGACTGGCATTAGCTACTGTAATGGTCTTTCCCTCACTATTCTTGATAAGGATGCCGTTGGGATTGGTCGTAACGGGAGTACCAACGTTGTCAACAAAAGAGTAGGTCCAGTCGTCCCATACACCACCTTTGACGGTATACGTCACTGTGATGGGTTCAGGATTCAACTCATCTTCCACCTTAAAGAAATTAGCGGGGAAAGTAAGAGTATACTCACCCGGGGTAGTGGCGGACTCGCCCTCAAAGCTTACTTGGATGTGCTTGAACACAGTTCTGTCGGCGCCCCCGTTTGCATTGGGGAAGAATGTCATGCTGCTGACGTATTCGCAACCGGAGATAGTGGGAAGGACGGCACCATCGGGGCCCTTAAATACGATATCGCCGGGATTGCCTGTCACAGTAACCTCGACTTCCTCATTATTTTCAAGCACGGCCATCATTACGTTGGAATAGCCTTTTTCCGAATCAGGGAAGGCCTCGGATGCATAGCCGTTGTAGGGCGAGAAAATAATCTCCGTATTCTCACTGGTCCAGGAGAAAGGATCTTTCTGGACACCCTCACCGACCTCAAGTGTAATAGCGGTCCAACCGTTGGTATCATCCATGTCGGCTTCTACGCCATCATAACCGCCAGCATAGAACTCTCCTCCGAAAAACATAACTGTATATGATCCGGAGGGGATATCTGTGGGAAGCGTAAAGACAAAGGCATTATTACCCAGATTAGTGTCTCTCTCGACAGGGTAATAGTAGTCATGGTCATCATCCAGATACACGTTTGCTGTCGTGCTTTCTTTAACGGAAGATGTGGATCCGTCGAAAAAACTACCGGTAACAATATATATCTGTTGACCCTGCAATGCCGTTAGCGTCCCGTTATTCTCAGCCTCCTCCATCTCTTCATTAAGGAGTACTAACGATAATTCCGCATGAACGGATACCGGCAGTATGAGAGCGAGCAGACTGAAAAAGAACAGTAACGTTCGTTTCATAGGTTAATCAAATTGATAAAAATTTAAAAAGTTGTTATTGATGAGTAAGATTCTTACTCGAGAGGAGCCGTTCCGGCCTGTGGCCTCATGCGGCTCAG
>JAAVFY010000066.1 GCA_014800515.1 Bacteroidales bacterium | reverse complement strand
TTTGGCCATCTTGACCTTGTCTCTCAGTCGCTTAGCTCGCTAAGCTCCTTCGCTCCGCGGCCAACCTGTCTCAAAATTATCGCGCATCTATCATATTATTAATTGTTCTTAGCTACTTAAAGATCAGAACTCAGGAGGACGGCCATACATCATGAAAGTGCGTATATAGTAGGGAGTGTCCACTCTTGAGATGACCACCCCCTTGGAGGTGGAAGCATGAATAAAATTTACCTCATCAATCATTATGCCAACGTGAGAGATTCTGTCAGGGTCTTTGCCCGTGGCAAAGAAAACGAGGTCGCCCGGTTTTACATCTTTAGATTTGAGTTTATGGCAATACTGTGCCTGCTTTGCCGAATTTCGGGGTAGCTTCCAGCCCATCACATCATCAAACACCCTCATGACCATTCCCGAACAATCCGTGCCTCTCCCCTTTTCCTCACCGGCATAGCGATAAGGAGTGTCGAGCCATGTCATGGCTTCCTCCACAATTAATCTTCGTGTCTTGTCGAGTTTGCCAAAATCCACCTTCACAGATGTGCGGTCCTCTCTGTGATGATCAGATCTTACGGTATGCTTCTTACCACCACATGAAGAAAGAGCCAGAGCAAAGGCGATAACAACCGGCATAAACCGACCGGGAAAGAGGAGATATTTCCTAAACGACCACTTCATAAGTAGCTAATAGGCAAGTAGCTAAGAAAAAAATTAAACGATATCTAATGGCTAAGAAGCTCTGAAAATAAAAGAAGTCGTAATAGCGACTTCTTAGAAAGAATCCGGAAATCGGGGAATATACCCGATTTCCGGATTCACTAATTCATGTCGGAAGAGTCAAAATCCGGAATCAGAGGATCTTGGCTACTTTCTCCTCAAGAGCAGCAAGGTTGACAAGACCAACGCTGCGCTCCACGAGAGCACCGTCCTTGAAGAAAAGGACAGTCGGGATATTGCGCACACGGTTTTCGCCGGCGATCTCATCATTTTCATCGATGTTGAGCTTACCGACAATAACTTGACCCTCATACTTCTCTGCGAGTTCCTCAACTACGGAGCCAAGTTTGATACAGGGACCACACCAAGTGGCCCAGAAATCGATAACCACGGGCTTACCGCTTTCGATAGCCTCGCGTGCAGTCTGGTCAGTGAACTGAATTGCCATAACTAATATAGATTAAAATATTTGTGTCTAAGATAGACGGCCTGTATCGCTCCTACCTATTATATATCGGCAAGTTAAATTGCGACACCAGCTAATTATTTTCCTTTCAAAATCCATGCCAAAATTAGAGATATTTTGGCTACCTACCAAATAAAAAGCATTAAAAAAACTGAATACGGAACAATCCCCGAGACATATCGGTTGATAGTGTATGGAAATCACGTATATACATCACTCATGCTTTCTTGCTCAGGGAGATAAATTCAGCATATTATTCGACTATTGGACCGACCCCACGGCTACGGATGCCAGACATCCTCGATTTCTGGACACCGTAAGACGCGACTGTCCGCTATATGTATTCGTCAGCCATCATCATAAGGACCATTTCAATCAGGCCATCTTCAGATGGGCTTCCGAGCATCCTGATATAAGATATATACTTAGCGACGACATCGCACGTTTTGCCCGCCACTATCTTCGGTCAGAGTCAAGCTACAGAGGGCCTAAGCCGAATCCGGATCAGGTAAAAGTACTGAAGCCCGGAGAAAATTACAAAGACGATATTCTGGAGATACATGCCTTCGGTTCGACTGATTGCGGATGCTCCTGGTTAGTGACTCCTACTGATGAGTCCGGACAACCGGATAAGAGCGAAAGCATCTTCCATGCCGGGGATCTCAACGCATGGATATGGATTGAGGAATCCACTCCCGAGGAGGTGGAAGAAGCGACCTCCGCTTATTCTAAAATCCTTAAAGAGATAGCAAACACCACCGGACGGATAGGCTATTGCCTTTTCCCTGTGGATTCAAGAATCGGCAGTCATTGGTATCTTGGAGCCGAAATGATAGTCAGAGAGATAGCTGTCGATCATTTCTTTCCCATGCACTTCACACTCGCAGACGGCGAGGAGGAGAAATGTAAAAGAATCGAGGATGCGTGTCGGTTTGACCTATATGCCAACCGTAAGCACGGTGAATACATCGCGCTCACTACTCCCTACACCGGTTATCTGAATGGAGGAAAGTAAGAGAGGGAGTGCGGGTCAGACTCCGTCACGCGGAGCGAGGCATATCCGAGCATACAGGAAAGGAGAAGAGTCAGAGGCATCTACCAGCGAGAAAGAGGACACGGCAGCTTCCGAGCCATCTGCGAGCACCCCCCTCTCCCGACTGTCGAGTCTGTATATCCCGGTCTTCATGCCATAGCGAGCTTCATGAAGGAACGACAGTTCGAGACGACGAACAGAGTCAGAATCGAAATCTTCCAGTGAAAACTGATTCAGAAGGAGTTCGACATATCTGACAGTGTTCACATGGCGATAGGAGTCCAGATCGGTGTATTTAAAAGTGTAATAAGAAGTCGGTCTGTCAGCCCTCAGCGCACCTGCCGGAAGAGAGTCTGCATCAATCGGAAATATAAGCTGATGACGCTTCTGCCTTGCAATCGGCACACGCTCGCCTCGAATCATATCCTCCGGCAATGAAAGATGAGAGAGGCCTACATTCTCATGAGAATCCACCCCCATCACCATCCATACAGAACGTGCATGCCCCAGCACCCTTCCCTCATTGTCGCAGAGGGCAAAGGCACGTTCGGAGAAATGGCGATTGAACGACTCTATCCATGTGGATAGAGAATAAGTCTCATTGACAGCCGGCCAGCGGTTTATCTCCAGAGAAAGGCGCGAGAGTACCCAGCCGGCACGAAGACCGACCATAGCGGGATTTCCGATGCCGAGAGAATTGGCATGGAGAGTGGCGACATCAATAATCTTGCTGACAAGCACCGGCACCGACATCTCCTGTTCGGGATTCGTCTCTCCGGCCGACAAGAAGAAAGACTGAGTGAGTATATTTTCCATTCTGAATCTCTTATACTGAATAAGGCGGGTATGGACGTGAGCGAAAGACAAGCCTTTCCGGGGACACGTCCGGATGAATTTCATCGGCACAAAATTAAAAAAAAATCCTTAACTTTGCAGCCGCATTCCGCACAACATGACCGCGAAAACAAGACAAATCACAGTGTGCCTACTCCTGACGGCCGTCTGCCTTTTGAGCGGATGTGTCAGTTCGCGTCATGTGCCTCAGGGACATTATCTTCTCGACAAGACGGAAATCCGCGTAATATCCGATGAGAGCGGCGGGGATAAAATCAACGAGCAGGAGATGCTCAACTATCTTCGGCAACAGCCCAATCAGAAGATGCTCTGGAGCATCAAAGCCCGATTGGGAGTATACAACATGAGCGGCAGCGACACCACACGCTGGTGGAACCGCTTCATACGCCGGCTCGGCGAACCGCCTGTGGTATACGACTCCAACCTGACCGAAGCTTCAGTGAGACAGCTGCATCAGGCACTGGAAAACAAAGGATTCCTGCACTCGGAAGTAAAGGTGGTGGCAGACACGAATAAAGACAAGCGCAAAATACGTCTCCGCTACGAGCTGAATCCCCATCGCGTGCACAGGATAGGAAGCGTGAGCTACGAATTTGCCAACGACACCCTGCGTGATCTTATCCTGCAAGACACAAGCCACTTCTCCGTGAGAGTCGGCGACCCCCTAAACCGAGATCTGCTTGAAAGCCAGCGCGAAGAGATAACGACTTATCTACGCAACCGGGGATATTACGCCTTCGCCAAGGAGTTCATCACCTTTAATGCCGACACCACGGAAGGGAGCCGGGAGGTGGATCTGACAATGAAAGTGAATCCGCCCTATCCGCGTCAGGAAGGACGCCTGAGTCTGAGCACACATCGCGAATACGTCGTTAGGAACGTAAGTTTCATCACCAACTACGATCCCTCCGATGCCACTCCTGTGGACAGATGGGTCGGTAAGGACACAATTGACTACAGGGGCTATCGTATAATCAACGGAGATAAAGAATACCTCCGGCCGGCAGTGTTGGCCGAGAACTGTTTTCTGACACCCGGGAGGACTTACAATCAGCATCTTGTGGACCGCACGTATCAGGCACTCTCGCGCCTGGACATACTACGGTTTATCAACATTCGGTTTGTGCCTGTGGGCGATATAAACGACACCGGCATACTTGATGCCTACATACTACTCGCTCGAGGAAAGAGTCAGACAATGGGTGTAGAGCTTGAGGGCACCAACTCGGAAGGGGATTTAGGCATAGCTGCATCAGTGGGTTATTCCCATCGCAACCTTGGCAAAGGGAGCGAGACACTGAATGCCCGTCTGCGCGGTGCCTACGAATCGTTGAGCGGGAATCTCGAGGGTTTGATTCACAACCGCTATATGGAATATTCCCTTGATCTGGGTGTGGTGTTCCCAAAATTCAAAGCCCCCTTCCTTCGAGAGAAATTCAAACGAAAAATCAATGCCCGGACAGAATTTCATGTAAGTCTCAACTATCAGGAACGGCCCGAATACACCCGAATTATCTCTACCCTCGGATGGAGCTATAAATGGACAGAGCGAATCACCCGCAACCGCCACACCTTCACCCCAATAGATATCAACTACGTATATCTGCCGGAGAGCACCAACGACTTTCTGGATCTTATAGCCCCCGATAATCCCCTGTTGCGCTACAGCTATGAGGATCACTTCATCATGCGCATGGGCTACAGCTTTTATCACACCAATAAACGGGCGGAACATCCTTGGGACCGAGAATTTCAGCAGTCGGTATATACCATCAGGGTCAATGCGGAGGCCGCAGGCAACCTACTCTTCCTGCTGAGCTCCATATTCGACCACCGGAGCAACTTCCATGAAGACCCCTACAAAGTGTTTGGTATACGATATTCACAATATGTGAAGGCGGATGCCGACTTCGCATGGCACTACACGTTTGACCGGCGCAACAGCTTAGCTCTTCATGCAGGCTTAGGGGTCGGAGTGCCCTACGGCAACAGCACCATCCTGCCCTTTGAAAAACGATTCTATGGAGGAGGCGCCAACGGAGTGAGAGGCTGGGAAGTCAGAACCCTCGGCCCCGGAAGCTTCCCCGGCACCAACAGCGTGAGCGACTTCATAAATCAATGCGGCGACATCAGATTTGATATTTCTGCGGAATATCGTGCAAAACTCTTCTGGGTGATAGAACTTGGAGCCTTCATCGACGCCGGCAATATCTGGACAATTCACAATTATTCCAACCAGCCGGGAGGAATGTTTCATTTCAATACGTTCTATAAGCAGCTGGCCGCCGCCTACGGACTTGGTATCCGCCTTGATTTCTCCTACTTTCTCATAAGGCTCGACATGGGAATGAAGGCACATAATCCTGCAAGGGGTGCTGAACCGTGGCCCTTGTTTCATCCTAAATGGGGGCGCGACCACTCCTTTCATTTCTCAATCGGCTATCCATTCTGACAATCCGCAGGAAAGCCATCTGAAAAAGACATTCTATGAAAAAACTTGTAATCTTCGACCTCGACGGAACTCTTCTCAACACAATATCCGACCTGGGAGCATCCTGTAATTACGCACTCGGACAGATGGGATTTGCCCAGCATCCCATCTCCGCCTATCAATTCATGGTGGGCAACGGAATCCGGAAGCTCCTTGAGAGAGCGCAGCCGGATGCAGACGCAGCCACGATAGACAAACTTCTCGAGCATTTTATAGAACATTATAACGAGCACTGCACCGACACAACCGAGCCCTACCCCGATATTCCGGAGCTTCTAAAACTTCTTACGGAGCAAGGAGTGGCCGTGGCCGTGGCTACCAACAAATATCAGGAGGCCGCCAGGAAGATAATAAGTCATTTCTTTCCTGATGTGCCCTTTGTGGCCGTGTTAGGACAGGTGGACGACCGTCCGGCAAAACCCGATCCTTCCATTGATTTCGCCATATTGTCAGAGCATCCTACTCCCAAAAGCGAAGTGCTTCATGTGGGAGACTCCGCTATAGATATCGAGACGGCCCGGCGTGCGTGTGTGGAATCCGTAGGAGTGACATGGGGGTTTCGTCCGACGAGCGAACTCCGCAGAGCGTATGCAGACCATGTGTATAGCACAGTGTCAGAGATTATATCACTTGTCCTGCCCGACTATCAAGCGCAGACAGAGCAGTCATCATCTCCGGCTTCCAACTGAACATTCCCATTGCAGGCATTGTTATAGAAGTATAAATATTGAAACCTAAAATTATAAAAATACTATGACACACAAAGAATGTGAAAAAGTGAGAGAGTTCGCACCTCATGTCGTGCACTGCGTGATAAGCATCGCCACACTCGTTATGACAGCGAAGATTCTGCATAAGGTATGCCATCTCAGAGCAGCTCTCAGAGACTTCAAAGAGGGAGAAAAAGAACTTAGAAAATAAGACCCGCTCACCCCTTTTTACGAGAGGTATGACCACTTTCTCGCAACTTCAAGCGGGTCAAGATTGTTTTTTGTAAGTCAGGGTTGCCAACAGACAAAAGATGACAGCCATTACGGTAAGTGCCGTGTACTGAAAGCCAAGCTCTTGAATGAGAGTATCTTTCAGATACACGGCTCTCATTATCTCTATGAAATAGCGCGGAGACACAAGACAGGTGATGAGCCGGGCCCATTCAGGCATTGAGCTGACAGGAGTGTACAGATCACTCATAAGTAGCTGTTCAAATTAAAACGATATAATAAAAGTCAAAACAGGTGGCGTATATCTCGCATATCATCCGCTTGTCAATTTTGGCCGCTTCGGCTTTGTCACTCAGTCACGATGCCCGCATCGCTCCTTCGCCCCGTAGCCAAATCAGCTCAAAATCGCCTGAGCGTATAATATACGTTTAATTTGACCAGCTACTTAAGCTGGAAAATCATGATAACGGCAATCATCACGAAAATACTCTGAAGCATGGTGTCGGAAGTATTGGCCACAGTCACTCCTATTCCAGACATTACAAGCGAAAACAAGACCGAAGCCATGAGGATTGCGCCGATCTCACCCTGGGGAACCAGTCCGTAGACCACCCATCCGATGGTGACACCTACGGCTACTGGAAGATTCCGATCATCCAGAAAGGGATAAGCAGCTCTCCAGCTGCACGTCGGAATAGTCAAGTGTAATTTGTCCGAAAGAGGCGACTGAGACCAAGAGACAAGTTGCAGAGTTGAGGAATCGTTTGTTCATGGTTTTATTTTTAGGTAAGTATGTTTTATTAAATAGTTAATACAATGAAATCCATTTTCAAACGTTATTGTCTTACACATATTTATCTCTCCATATATGTCAAGACAAGCAACGAAAATAAATATCACAGAGGCGCAAAGAGCAGCCTTGGAA
>JAAVFY010000065.1 GCA_014800515.1 Bacteroidales bacterium | reverse complement strand
CGTGGAAGACATTCTTTCCAACGTTGGCAAACAATACATGATTAATTTCAGTAGATCTGCGGCTTAACATATCAATACATTAATTTATTTATACGAGATACTTACTTAAGAAAAATTAATAGTTGGTTAGAACCAAAACCACTGTGAGGGCGTTATAGGAAATAGAGTTAACGAACAATATAAAAATTATATAATCATGAAAGCAATTCACGTTATCAGCGCAGTAATCGGCGGAGCCATCGCCGGCGCAGCAGTAGGTCTGCTTGTAGCTCCTGAGAAGGGCGACGAGACAAGAAAGAAGATCATTTCCGTACTTAAGGAGAAATACAGCCATCTCCTGAAGAAAGAGCAGATCGAGGAACTCGCCGAGGAGATTGAGGACCAGCTTGAAAACAAAATTTAAAAAGAAAAAAAGATGAACAAGACACTCAGCATTTTATACGCCTTTCTCGGCGGAGCTATCGTAGGCTGCGGAGCTGCTCTTCTTCTCGCTCCTGAAAAGGGAGAAGACGTGAGAAGCAAGATTTGCAAGATTCTGAAAAGAAAAGGCATAAAGATCAGCGACTCAGAAGTTGATGCCCTTGTGGCTGAACTTGCCGGCCATGCCGAATAAGACATCTTCAGTCTTCGACTATTGAGACTTATTGGAGGCGGAATATTCATCGCTATATTTATATATGGCCCGGATATTCCCCCTCCTTTTAACTATTTTACTCAAGGCCCCTTCCTCCCTATATAAATAGTGCGATAGCCACCGGAGAAAGAGATCGTTCCGGGGAAATCACAATATGGGATAATGGTCAAAATCAGAAGAGAGAGATATGAAAGAAAAATTAACAGAAGAGATTAAAGAAATCTATATTCATATACGCAACTGGCTCAAATATGAGGTCACATACACGAAGCTGACCCTTGCCGAGAAGATGACAATTCTCGGGGCTACCGTTGCGTTCGCTTTCGTGATTATGGTGCTATCCCTGCCGATTCTTATAATGCTCTCTTTTGCTTTGAAAGGTGTGTTCCAGCTGTTCATGAGCGCGCCCTTGTCTTACCTATGTGTGGCAGGAGTGTGGATTCTATCTATTGTGATCATTTATCTGTTTCGCAAGAAGCTTATCAGCGATCCTATAGCCAAATTCATTACCCGTCTTTTCTTTGATAAGAAACCCTGATTAAAAGATCCGAGATTTTATTTTAACATTGAAAGAGACATTAATATAATTGAAACAGCATGTCAGAAGAAATCAAAGAAACAGTCATTGAAACTGCAGACGAGAATAAATTTGGAGGATTTACCCTTGAAGAGCTGAGGTATCACCGTGCGCTGACCGAACTGAAGAGGGAATATTCCAAGGCAAAGATAGCTGATACGGCGCATAAGATTCAGAAACGGAATCCTTTCTCCGCCAACTCCTCCTCGTCGGGATTAGGAAAAGTAGGAGGGATTGCAGGAAAACTGATCACGGGTATGAGCTATGTAGATTATGCTATGATCGGATTCTCACTATTTAATTCGGGACGTAAAATATTTTCCTTCTTTAAAAAGAAAAAATGAGATTATGAGGCCACAATCTCTTTGTTACAATACCATTCTTCAAGAGACACATATAATCTATGAATGACTATATCACTTTAAGAATCGACATCACTCCTTGTTCCGGAGACACTACCGATCTCTTGGCAGCCTTTCTGTGTGACGCCGGTTATGATTCATTCGAGCCGGATGCTGGCGGCTTGTCGGCATATATTCCGGCAGCCAATTTCAACATGAATGTTGTAAACGAGATACTTGCCGATTTTCCTATGGAGGTGGCGTTCAGGACGAGTCATACGGTAGTAAAGGGGCAGGATTGGAATGAAGAATGGGAGAAGAATTATTTCAAACCAATTGTCATTGGAGGGAAATGTGTGATTCACTCCTCCTTCCATAAAGACATTCCGGAGGCGGAATATGATATTATCGTAGACCCCAAGATGGCTTTCGGCACCGGTCATCATTCCACCACCTCCCTTATGCTCGGATATATACTCGACAGTGATATGCAGGGCGCCATGGTGATTGATATGGGAACAGGTACCGGAATTCTGGCGATTCTGGCCAAGATGAGAGGCGCACGAAAAGTAGTGGGAATTGAGATTGACACTCCGGCATGGGAAAATGCTATTGAGAACTGCCGGCTCAACGGTGAAGAAGTAGAGATGATCAACGGCGATGCGACTAAGCTGAAAGCTGATGAGGGGGCTGATTACTTTTTTGCCAACATAAACAGGAATATAATTACCGGCGATTTGCCCACCTATGTGAAAAGTCTAAAATCCGGAGGGACCATGTTTCTCAGCGGTTTTTATGAGAGTGACATCCCGGTTATCAAGGCTGTAGCCGAGCCATTAGGACTCAGGATAGCGGAGCAGAGGATCCAGAACGAATGGTGTGCTCTTCGGCTCGTTAAGGCTTAAAACTGAATAAATTCCGACTTATTGCCATATTAACATCTTTTAACGTTAATTTCAGATAGATTTATTTGCAAGTGGGTAATTTTTTTATTAACTTTGCAATACGGAAAGAAGAAAAGTCCGTAATAAGTAAAAATAATAACCGAAGAAAACCCAAAACAGACTTGCCTATAGATTGACCTCTACGTAACGATTAAAAGACAATATAATGGCAAATTATTCAAGCATGACCGACGAGCAGCTGGTCAGAGCTTACGCAGATGGGAGCAACGAGGCATTCGATACTCTTCTCAAACGTCATCAGGACAGAATCTTCAACTATATTCTTCGGATCATCAAGAACGAAGATGTGGCTAACGATATATTTCAGGAGACGTTTGTCAAGGCAATTCTCACGATAAAACAGGGAAGATACACCGAGAACGGAAAGTTTCCGGCATGGATTTCCAGAATTGCACATAATCTTATCATTGATTATTATCGTCAGGAGAAATCTGAAAATCTCCAGAGTTCGGATCTTGAGGATATTGATATTCTCAACCGAAAGGATCTCTGCGAGCGTACTATCGAGGATATCATGATAGCTGATCAGATCACCAACGACGTGAAGAGCCTTATCGAAGAGCTGCCTGAGCTTCAGAAGCAGGTTCTTAACATGAGATATTATCAGAATCTCTCTTTCAAGGAGATTGCGGAGATTACAGGCGTCAGCATCAACACCGCTCTCGGGCGTATGAGATATGCTATCCTTAATCTTCGGAGAATTGCAGCGGAAAAGGATATTGTCCTTACACTCTGATTTAATTCGGATCTGTGTCTCCTTCCGCATTCGCTTTATGCGTCTCTTATATCGGCCGCCGTGGCCCTCGTTCAGAGGACTGCGGTTGTTTGTTTTTTTTGAATCCCTTGTCGCATTCTTTCCGTGAGGGAATAATAAAAATGAATTGTCGACGTTATAGAAATGTAAGCGTTCTTTAATAGTTTAATCCTTCATTGCCTATGACAGACGATTCCACCTCTTATGAACAACAAGATGATGTGACTGTAGCAAAAAATATGAAAACTCCAAGACTTTCAACCCTCAGTTATGTCCGTCAGTTTGCACATTCCTACTATTCTCTACAAGGAACAGTGTTTGAAAAAATGATAGCGAACTGACCACGTATTTATTACAAATGAATTACCTCTAATCTGTTAGAATTATTCTTCAGATTAGAGGTAATTCTTATTCATATATCCGAGTATCTATTCGTTGTCCCTCCCGTCCCGTCGGTAGGGTCATGGTATAAGAAGACAGAATATCATATAGAATATTGTCACATAAGTAGCTAAGAACAATTAATAATATGATAGATGCGCGATAATTTTGAGTCAGGTTGGCTGCGGAGCGAAGGAGCTTAGCGAGCTAAGCGACTGAGTGACAGGGTCAAGATGGCCAAAATTAGCCGCATATATCATATTAAGATACTTTCAAAGCTACTGAGTTATTATATCGTTTAATTTTTCTTAGCTACATAACTTTTATGTTTTTTCCTTCGGCGTTTACAATTATCGGAAGGGAATCATCAGTCATATCAATCTCTTTATATTGATCTATCATGCCCTGGAATATCATGACTCCATCTATCGATGTGACCTTAACATAGCCAGAACCCATAATAGTAAGTCTGCCACCCTCTAAATTAATCCGGACTTTTTCCTGCGAAACATCCTGCACTTCCAACGGAAATTCGTCTACACCTATAATATTAGAGAAATTATCCCAATATGGGGATTGTGAGAACTGAATCTTTGAATTCCTACTTACAAACAATGTGGCGGATAAATATGCTCGGCGAGGAAATGAGGTGACAGTAATTGACGGCGGCACTTCATTCACTACATATATCTCACGCAATGAATTGCAATTTGCAAACGCACCTGAGCCTATATAACTTGTTGAATTCCCTATCTCCAGTTCCTTGAGTTGACTGCATCCGTCAAAGGCAAGTTCTCCAACCGTCATAATGTTTGGCGCGAGCACAAGCGTCTTCAAACCTTCGCAATGTTCAAATGCACCGTCAGAGACATCTGCGAGAGAGGATTTCAGCACCACCCGTTCCAGTCCCTTGCAGCCGGAAAAAGCCCTCTCCCCTATTCTCGCCATAGCTGAAAAGTCGAAATCATTAAGGCTTACACAATTATTGAAGCAGTGTTCGCCTACTTCCCTTATATCGGATGTAAAAGAAAGAGACTTCAATGAGACGCAATCATAGAAGAAATAGTCAGGCAAGTCTGTAATAGGCGTCTTGAACTCAACCTCATCAAGACTGCTACAGCCTCGGAAAACACCCTGACCGATTTCCATGACCGAGGCCGGGATATTGACAGCTGATAGAGAGACATTATCCTGAAAGCAATAATCGCCAATGACCTCAAGGCCTGAAGGGAGGCCGACTTCCTTCAGACGACGACAACCGGAAAAAACCCACCCTCCAATACTTTTCACACCTACAGGTATCTCAACAGCGGCGACATCCTGTCCTGAAAAAGCGTGTGATGCTATAGATGTGACTATATATGTATCATCTCCCGTCTTGATTATCTCAGGAATCACAAGACACTCCCCCGAGAAGTCACTTCCCTCAACCACACCTATTAGCCTACATTCCCCGGCAGCGGCTCCGTCAGTAGAATAGACAAGCCGGTCGACTGAAAACTCGAAAGCGTGGCTCCCGAAGCACCAGCTCAGAAAGAAAGATAACAGGATTTTTTTCATGTCGGATCTATAATTTATCCATATAGGCGTTCAGACAATAGCATTAAGCAGCTACTTAAGGAACTCTTACCTGAATCATTTAAAAGTCTGCAACAAAATTACATATTAAATTCGATAAAGACAATAAATTAAGGGAGAAAGAGGACAGAAATAGAAAATAATTTTGTAATTTTGCAGTAATAGTGGGCGGTTCCATATCCGGATCAAACCTCAGATTGCATCTCGGGTAAGAATAGTTGCCGATGAATCGTTACCACATTCTTAATTCAACATTGAAAACAGGATGACTGAAATCAATAACGAGAACGTTACACCGGAAGAAGGTGGACTTAACTTTATAGAGCAAGAAATAGCTGCCGATCTGGCAGCCGGTAAGAACGGAGGAAGACTCAACACGCGTTTCCCACCTGAACCTAACGGCTATCTACACATAGGTCATGCCAAAGCTTTTATAATGGACTTTGGAGCCGCCGAAAAATTCGGCGGCACATGCAATCTTCGTTTCGATGACACCAATCCTCAGAAAGAAGACACAGAATATGTAGAGGCTATCAAAGAGGATATCCATTGGCTTGGATATGACTGGGAAGATAGGTTGTATTATGCAAGCGACTATTTCCCGCAGCTCTATGATCTGGCAGTAAGAATGATAAAAGAGGGGAAAGCCTACGTCGACGAGCAGTCAAGCGAGGCTATCGCCGCCCAGAAAGGCACACCCACTCAGGCCGGTACAAATTCCCCCTATCGGGATCGCCCCATAGAGGAAAATCTGGATCTCTTTGAACGCATGAACAAGGGAGAATTTGAAGAAGGCAGCATGGTGCTCCGTGCCAAAATAGACATGGCTAATCCCAATATGCATTTCAGAGACCCGATAATGTATCGCATTATCAAAACTCCTCATTGGCGTACGGGAGAGACATGGAAAGTATATCCCATGTATGACTTCGCCCATGGTCAGAGCGATTATTTCGAGGGTGTGACCCATTCTATCTGTACCCTCGAGTTTGTGCCTCACCGTCCTCTTTATGAATATTTCGTCCGCGAGTTGGCAGACGAGACATACTGCCCTCGACAGATTGAATTCAACAGACTCAACCTCACATACACTGTGATGAGTAAGCGCAAACTTCTGCAGCTCGTCACCGAAGGACTTGTCAGAGGATGGGATGACCCCAGGATGCCGACTCTTCGCGGACTACGTCGTCGAGGCTATACCCCCGATAGCATCAAGAATTTCGTTGACCGCATCGGCTACACCCGCTATGAGGCATTGAATCATATCGAATTGTTGGAACACTCCGTGAGAGATGATCTGAACCGCACGGCAATCCGTGTCAGTGCCGTGCAGAATCCCGTCAAACTTATCCTCACCAATTATCCTGAAGATAAGACTGAAATAATGGAGATGGACAGCAATCCTGAGGATCCTACAGCAGGAACCCATCAGATGCCCTTCTCACGCGAACTTTGGATAGAGCGGGAAGACTTTATGGAAAATCCTCCGAAGAAATTTTTCCGTATGTCGCCCGGAAAGGAAGTGAGGCTCAAGGGCGCGTATATTGTGAAATGCACGGGAGTCAAGAAGAATGAAGAAGGAGAGATTGAAGAGATCTATGCAGAATATGATCCGGAGACAAGGAGCGGACTCCCCGGAGCCGACCGCAAGGTTAAGGGAACTCTTCATTGGGTATCAGTGCCGACAGCAGTCAAAGTGGAAGTCAGAGACTACGACCGTCTGTTTGCAGTGGAGAATCCGTCAGCCGACGAACGCGACTTCCGAGAACTCCTTAATCCCGATTCTCTCAAGATTAGAGAGAACGTGATGATAGAACCCTGGCTCGCCGAACGTGCAAAAGCCGGTGATCACTACCAATTCCAGAGACTTGGCTACTACACGGTGGATCCCGACACTACAACCGACAAGATCGTATTCAACAAGACAATAGGACTGCGCGACACATGGGCAAAAGTGAGTCAGAAGTGACTCCACTCCCCCATTTTCATTCAAATAAATTTTCATTCCTGCAAATCTATCTGAGATTTAGAATACAGATAAATTTGCAGGAATGAAAAAATATTACTAATTTTGCATATTGATTGCAAGAGAGCAATTCTTACTATCGGGGCTGACTGGCTTTGACAGCGTGCAGAAGCGATAGGTAAGCATGCAGAGTCTTGATGACCAGACTCTATAATCGCAAGATCATCGAACTATAATTGGCGAAAATAACAATTACGCTCTCGCTGCTTGATCTGAAGTACAGTAGGATCGCTTAATTTCCGGCACAGTGTCGGAAACGAGACATCTCCCCATTGCCCGGTTCCGAGACGTTTGGACAAGGAGGTGCAGAGAAAATCGGAAATAGAACCGTCTGAGCCTTGCAGTCGGTTTGAGATTTAAAGGCTAAGGGTGTGAAATGGTAGTCGCGAGCCTGTCATACCACGAAAATCAAGTCGATGACTAAGCATGTAGAAAGCTTATTGATTCCACGTTTGGACGAGGGTTCAAACCCCTCCAGCTCCACTATGTACTACCGAACTTCTTCGGACTAAAGAAGACAAACCTCGGACTATCAAGTAGTTCCGAGGTTTTTTTGTATCTAATCCTTTCGTTTCAGGACCGAAATAAGACCAAAAAAAGACCACTCCAGACCGAGTTTGGGCACTAACCAGGCACTAAGATTTTGAAAATCGTTTTAGTGCCTAAATAGTGCCTAAAAGTGATATAAAATTCTAATGCTCAATAATATATACAGACGTAACTCGGACAAAAGTCGGAAAATATACGACTTTTTTAAGGGTGGTAATATATGGAAATTTTTTGATTCCGGACACGATGTCCGATAAGGCTACAGTAACGGGTCATTTCCAATATATTATGCTTGTCTGAAATTAGTCCTTAAATACTAAATGAGTGCTATGTCCTTGATATGACTTTACTTGTCTCGAATGTGTCCAATCCATCAGTATGTTAAACTCGTTATCATGGCATCCACCGCTAACCATGCGGAATATGATGACACTAAATCCAAACGTAAAAGATGAAAAAGAGCACATTCAAAGTTCTGTTCTTAATTCGTCGAAACCAAGTGAAT
>JAAVFY010000064.1 GCA_014800515.1 Bacteroidales bacterium | reverse complement strand
TCAAATAAATGCACCCTTGACTTTTATGACTATTACACCGGTCTTTATTCCCGAAACTTTTACGCTGAAAGAAATCCCAATGTCATCAAAGAACTTGGTGATGTAGGTAATGATATAGGTATCTACGGAAGCAAACTATATGTGGTTGTGAATTGCTCGCATAAAGTCGAGGTGCTTGATGCACGTTCAGGCATCAGGCTCGGACAAGTTGACATACCTAACTGTCGCTACGTCAGATTCCATCGAGGTAAAGCGTATGTCAGTTCCTACGTCGGGCCGGTGCTGATTGATCCAAATGCACCCAAAGGAGCGGTGTATGAGGTAGACACGCTATCACTTTCCGTAACCCGAAAAGTTTCCGTAGGCTATCAGCCGGAGGAAATGGAGATAGTGGATGATTACATGTATGTGGCAAATTCCGGAGGCTACAGAGCCCCGAATTACGATAACACCGTATCAGTTATTCAGATGGTTGACTTCAAGCAGGTTCAACAGATACCTATAGGAATCAATCTGCACAGACTCAAAAAGGATAAGTACAACAAGCTGTGGGTGACATCTCGTGGGGATTACCAGTATCGCCCGTCAAGACTGTATGTCATGCAGAAAAAGCCCGGGTTCAATCAAATGATCGTGACCGACACAATCCCGGTGGCATGTTCAAATATGGCATTCTATGGTGATAAAATGTTCTTCTACGCTACCGAGTGGAATAATTATACAGCTTCAAATACGATAACTTATGGAGTTATTGATGTGCGTACTAAAGAAGTAATATCAGACAGGTTCATCAAGGACGGAACGGACAAGGATATTACCATACCTTATGGAATAGCTATTCATCCGGTAACCGGCGATATTTTTGTGACAGACGCTAAGAATTATGTTTCATCAGGCACACTCTATTGTTTTAGTCAGGATGGCTACAAAAAATGGAGTGTGCGCACCGGGGATATTCCGGCTCACATAATATTCCTGAACAAATGAAGAAAATAGTTTCCTCCATTATTGCCGTTGCTTTTCTTTGCGGATGTACTGATGAGATACCGATGGTAAATCTCGGTATCGACGATGTGTACTACATCCCTCGAATGCAGAAACTCGCCCTGCATCCGGCACTTACCGGCGAGCAATATGAATGGTATGTCGATGGTACCTGCGTCAGCCATGAAAAGGATTATATTTTTCTGGCTGCCGAGGAAGGAGATTACGCTCTGGAACTTAAGATTATCGACACTGCCACGCCTTACGACTTTAAATTCGATATTCATGTGCTTCACGAAGAGATTGAATATAGTCCATATATATCCAAGGTATACGAATACAAACCTGCGCCCGGCCAGTTCATAAACGAAATGCCGCGTTACGAAGAGGGCGACACTTACGAATCTATTCTTAAAAAAGTGGAGGAATCAATATCGGGAACCAATGATATAATGATTACGCTTGGAGGATACGGTGGCTTTGTAACTTTTGGATTTGACCACACTGTGATAAATGTACCTGGCGAATATGATTTCCGTATCTGGGGTAACTGCTTTTACGAACTTCTGCAACCGGAAAAGAAAGGTGGCTCGGCAGAACCGGGTATAGTAATGGTAAGTTATGATGAAAATTGCAATGGTATTCCTGACGATGAATGGTACGAACTTGCTGGAAGTGAATTTTACGCAGATAACACCCGACACAGATATGAAATAACATACCATCGTCCTGACCCTCATAGGCAAATTGTAGCTGATGAAGATAACAGCTTGGATGATATATACTATATCGCTTGGGAAGACAATATTGGATTATTCGGATATATAGCAAAAAATATATTTCACAACCAAGATTACTATCCGAAGTGGATTACCGAAAATACACTAACATTCAGAGGTTCGCTTTTGGCTCCGAATGCTGAGGACATTAGCGGATATGGTACATATTATGTGCTTTACAGTTATCCTTGGGGATATGTCGACAATCATCCAAACGAATATGCCGACCTTAACTCATTCGACATCTCGTGGGCAGTGGACGAGCAGGGAAACGAGGTCGACTTGCCTGGAATTGATTTCATACGGGTTTATACAGGCGTAAATCAATATTGCGGATGGCTCGGAGAAACCTCCACCGAACTGAGCAGGGCTCAAGACTTGCATATAGTCGACCAGAGTACAAGCCTTCCAAATATACCATAAGAATCAACTATAAAAGACTGATACAATGAAATTAAAAAAGATTAATCCCACAGTCGTATTATTACTTCTGGCGGCATCGCTTACAGCTGAAGCTTTTGTCGTAGATTGGGACAGAATTCAGCATTGGGCCGGCAACGGATCTAAAAAAGCAGCTCTCGTGGTTCAATTTAATGACGGAGGAGAGGAAAAAGCCTACGTGTGGGGGTATCGTTGGGATGATGATGCAGATCAACCTTCCGGCGAGGATATGTTTAGGGCGATAGCTGCGAATTGTAACGACTTGTATCTTTTTACACAGTTTACAGGCTGGATGGGAAACACTGTTTGCGGCATTGGATACTCTCCGGAAAATTCTGTTGCAAATCATATCGAGTTTGATTTCGCTTCAGCTATAGAAGATCCGTGTATAAGTTTCAACTGGTTTTCTGCGAATGAAATGCTTGGACAGACATCTACCCCCGGCTGGGACACGCCGGAATTGTGTGAGGAAGCCATCGAGGAATCAAAAGCTACTCATATTCTTGAGCATCCGATAGATGCCCGCAATTATGGATATGCCTGTTATGATTATGATCATTGGTTAAAATCCGGAGGTGACAGTTCTATACGATGGCACGCCGGGTGGTACAAAGGATATTGGAGTTATTGGGTCGGAGGAGTTGATTCCGAAAGCCTGAGTTATTCTGGTCTTGGGTATTCGTCACGAAAATTATCTGATGGGGTCGTGGATGCATGGAAATATACATATCTTGACGGTCCCGTTGGAGACGATATAGACGGCATTACCGGAGCTACAACGCCATGGCACGAACTTGACTACAATCATTTTAATACTACAGGCATCAATTCTCAAATTCTTGACGAAACCATACGTTCCCCAAAAATCTATCGTATAGATGGCACTATTGTCAATAATTTGGCAAACGCTACTCCTGGAATATATATCATAATAGATGGCAAAAATACTCGAAAAATCATAATTCACTAATCATAAACAACAAACGCTATGAATAAGAAATTACTTTTCTTAGTTGTCGGATTGGCAACCGTAGCCGGCGCGTCAGCATTTATACCGCGCACCGTTCAGGGTATACCATATACCCCAAAAGGTGAGTCGAATAATATTGCTCCGGTATCCGATGACAACCCGTTTGATCCCGGGCATGACCTATCGGTCCCCGAAGGAGAATTTACTTTCGATATGATCGAAAGTTGGAGCGGCGAAGGCTCAAATCGCGCCGCACTTGTCATCCAATGGAATGACCCGGATGAGACCAATGCTCTTGTGTTCGGATACCGTTGGGATGGCCTGGCAACCGGGGCAGACATGATTCGCGCCGTCGTTGCAGATAACCCGCAACTTTATGGCCTTATTCAATACACCAATGTATCAAGCCCAACCGATCCACTTGGAGGATATACCATAAACGGTTTTGGTTGGGATCGAGACGGAGATGGAGATATAGCTCTTAAGGACACTAAGGACAATCAGACCTATTACTCCGAAAACGGCTTGTTTATTCATCCACGAGGATACGATCCTGACAAAGGGGGATCATCGGACTATGACTACGATGATTGGGTAGCTGTAGACGCAGACGATTTTTGGGGTGCCGGATGGTATCTCTCCTATTGGTCTTATTGGGTGAAAGGAAGTCAAGACTCTTCATTCGGATATTCCAGCTGGGGCGCATCCGGCCGTGTGCTGGAAGACGGCTGTTGGGATGGTTGGAATTTCTCACTTGATATGATGCCAAGTAGCTGGAAAAACTTCAAAGCAGCCCCGAATCCTCTTCCCGATGGTGTTACTACAGAGTTTAAGGTGGATGGATTATATTATAATCTCATAAATTATAATTCACGCAAATTAGCTCTTGTAGCACCATTTGATATTGAGGGTGAGACACTAACGAGTTATTCCGGCAATATCACCGTGCCGGCAACTGTGACTATCGGAGAGGAAGTATACAATATCACTGAAATCAAGGAGAAAGCATTTGAAAACGCAAATGTGAAAACTGTGTCGATAGCATCTACTGTATCAAAGATTGGCGATTATGCTTTCCTGAACAGTTCGCTTGAAAGCCTGAATCTTGAAGATGCTTCCAAACTCCTTTCACTCGGGAAAGGAGTGTTCAGCGGTTGTGCTAATTTCTATCAATTCTTACTCCCCGCAGACACCAAGACCATTCCAGACGAACTTTTCAAAGGGACTGCAGTTGCAGATGTATCGTTTGATGGAATAGAGAGCATCGGAGTATCTTCTTTTGAAGATTGTAAAGCCATCACCACCCTTGTAATTCCTGAGACAGTTAAGTCTATTGGCTCTAAGAGTTTCAGCGGATGTAGCGGTCTCACTCAGGTCACCGTAAATACCACATTCCCTCCCTCCTGCGCTGCGGATGCTTTCTCTCAAGGAGCTACCGAGAATGCCACGCTGAATGTACCTATGGGATACGTACAAACCTATACTTCAGCTATAGGATGGGATTCATTCGATAAATATGATGAATTCAGTCTGCCTGTTAATGTTGGCGATAGATTTACTATCAATGGTGTAGCATATATCATTACCGGTGTTGAAGATGAAACTATGACAGTAAAAGTCACATATCAGAAAACTGTCAATGACAAAACGGAAACATCAGCAATCATTGATGCCAATAAAGAAGGGTACGTCGGGGCAATTAACATTCCCGCTACGATTACATATCAGGGCAAGACCTTTACGGTAAACGAAATTGAGGAAAAAGCCTTTTATGGTGCCAGTGAGCTTACAACCGTAACTCTCCCCAATGGTATTACTATTCTTCCGCAGTATGCATTCATGGACTGTACTTCGCTCAGCAACATCAATATTCCTGAGACAGTGACCGAACTGGGGGCCAACGTATTTGCTTATTGCGAAAATCTGACAGAAATAGTTTTACCTGAGGGTCTAACATCCATCGGCAGCCGTTGCTTTCAGAATACCGGACTTACAAGCATAAATCTTCCCTCAACATTGACCTCTCTGCCGGATTATTGCTTCTATGGCTGTGCTTTGACTTCAGTCACAATGGGCGACCAGATAACCTCTATCGGCTCTAACTGTTTCCAAAACTGCAAATCTCTGACTTCTGTAGTATTGCCTTCAACCATAGAAACTTTACCTTCTTATCTTTTCTCCAACTGCTCAGCCCTGCAGACTGTCGCTCTACCTGAAAGTGTGACAAGTTTAGGCAACAGTGTATTCCAAAATTGCCAGAGTCTGGAAAGTATGGCACTGCCGCCGGCACTGAATAACCTCAGCCAAGGTCTCTTTCAAAACTGCTCTTCACTTAAAGAGGTAGTTATTCCAAGTAATATCGCGGCTCTTCAGAATCAAGTCTTCAGTGGTTGCTCATCTCTTGAAAAAGTAACAATGAGCCCGGAGATTACCATAATCAATCAAAGTGCGTTTGCCAATTGCTCGAAGCTTCATACGATAGCCTATTATGGAGATCCGGAAGAGTCTGTACCGGGTGTGATCAAACTTAGTGATAAGACTGTGAAAATCGACCAGTATGCTTTCCAAAATTGCAAGGCTATCACTGAGGTAATCCTCCCTGACGGATTTACCACTATCGGGGGACGTGAGACATTCAAAAATACAGGTATCAGCGAACTTATTATTCCGTCCTCAGTGACTGCTATGAATCAAAACTATATTTGTGGAGATAATGAAGCTGTCACATTCTATCTCTGCGGAACATCACCGGTTACTGTCAATAGGTTTACATTTGCTAAAGCGAGTGGAAATTATGATTTCCCGGTAATTGTACCTACAGGTTATGCTGAGACTTATAAGTCTGCTACCAACTGGAACTATTATTCCATCAGTCAGCCAGAAGTGGAAAGTCTATCTCTTTCCGAAATAAAATTAAGCGACGGCATATTATCGGGTAGTCTTGATTTGAATTACGACATACAGCTTCCCGAACGTTTTGCCCGTATTAACAATGGTATAGCACTGGAAGGATATACAATTACGGTTACATTGTCATGTGAGGATACTGATCCTCTTGATATTGATATTGTTCTTGGATCAGACGGTAGCTTCTCTGCGCCTGTTGATGGATTTAATGCCAAGAACGGCGTTTCGGCTGTTGCTAAAGCAGTGAAGGATGAGGTAGCCTATAGCTCACAACCTGTGGATGTAGATGTTATAACTTCAACTCCTTTCGCATTCAAGGAACAGGAGTATAATGCTCACTTTGACGAACAATTCACACCCGAACTTACTTTTGAGAACGATGATTACACTCTTGCAGACCTTAATTTCAGTACCTCAAACAGCGATGTCGTGTATGTAAACAAACGAACCGGTGCTGTAATGGTTAAGCGTGTTGAAGGGGACGCCGTAATCAGGGCTTTCGTAACGGCTAATCCTGATATTTATGCAGAAATGACAATTCATGCTGCACTGGCAAATCCTGTAGAAAGCTTTGTTTTGGGTGACGGTAGTAAGAACATCACGATCTCTTATATGGATATATATGCTCTGTGTCCCACAGTCGTACCCTCCAATGCCGACATTCAGAGCTACAACATTGAAATTTCAGATCCGACAATTGCCACCACCTATAGCGTAACAGCGTTTAATCCCACCCGCAAATATTTCGAGCTTGTCACTCATAAGCCCGGGGAAGTGGACGTGACGTTCAAAGCTCAGGATGGAAGTGATGTGGCAACAACCTATCACTTCATCATCAAGGACTCGGATCGCAGTGAGGCAAAAGATTCATGGCAAGACGGCACATTCTGGCTAAATGAAGATTGGTTCGGACACACAAATGGTTCGATAAATTACATTGAAAAGAATGGTAACGTACGCTACCGTGCCTATGAATCACAGAACGCCTACGAATCGTTCGGCTGCACGTCTCAATATGCAATGATATTCGGTGGAAAACTCTACGTTATGTCGAAGCAGGAAACCGATGGAGGCGATACCCGCAGAGGCGGAGGACGCCTTGTTGTTGCCGATGCGAAAACTCTGAAAAAGCTTGCTGGTTTTGATGATATTCTCGAAGGAGGAGACGGACGGGCATGTGTGGGTGTTAATTCAGAAAAAGTATATATCGGAACGACAGCCGGCATAGCCGTATTCAATCCTGAAACGCTGACTATTACAGGAAAAGTTGAGGGTATTGAAAACGGAAGCAAGTATGCCAATCAGCTTGGCGATATGGTTTGCGCCGGTAAATATGTATTCGCCATTAAGCAAGCTTACGGCACATACGTTATAGATACGGAGACGGATGAGGTGGTCACGACACTCGGTCGTAATGAAGACGGATCGGTATTTGCCAACCCTCAAGGTATAACGATGACCGCCGACGGTCTGGTGTGGATTGCTGCCACTTCAACTGCCAACGGAAAGGCGACAACGCTCTATTGCTACGATCCAAAGACTCTGGAACTCGTGAAATCCGTTGAGATGCCTTCTCATCTCGCAGTTACTTGCGGCTGGGGTGCCTGGCGTTCAACCAACTTCTTTGCAGAAAAGAATGACGTGGCCATTTGGTTTGGTTCAGGAGTAGAGGCAAGTATTGTTTCCGGAAATTCGGGTTACTATAGATGGGATACCAAGAGCGATGTTACTACACTTGAGCCGGTTTTTGTTTTCCCGAACGATCTTGCCGGGGTTGATGAGAATACCAAGCAGGCTCCTTATGCTTCTGTTCGTTACGACGACCGTAGCAATCAATTGCTAATAGCTGCCACACATGGGGCTTCTTCCAATTACCGCAATACTTGGCTTCACTTTGTTGATTGTGCATCAGGAGAAATAGCCAAAACAATCCGTCTTAAAGACTATTATTGGTTCCCCGCAATTCCTGTTTTCCCGGATAAATTCGCTCCGGAATTCGAAGAGTTGGGCAATATCGAACTTGACCTCAGAAGTGATAAAGACGGTAAGACTATCGACATCAATGTGTCAGACCGCGACAATATTGACAAAGCAATCAGCCTATCGATAGTAGAGAGTGAACCCTTAGCGATGACAAATGACGACCTGCCAGCCTCAATCGGGGATGAAAAAATTGTCGAGACCTCTTTAGCTGATAATAAACTGACGATTATTCCTCTGAAAAAGGGTAACGGCGAAATTGGACTCAAAGCAGAATCAAATGGTGTCGTTACTTACCTCTCCATACCGGTAACTGTAAAAGATATCTCTACCGGAATGGAAGTGATATCGGGCGATAAAGCAGTTATGAGAGTTACAGGCCGTCGTTTTAATGCCGTTGGGCTCAATGGTCACACAATGCGCGTTTATTCTGCAAATGGCATCCTTGCTGCCGAGTTTGATGTAATGAATGATAATTTCAGCATTGATCTTCCCATTGCTGCAGGTGTCTATATCATCTCTGACGTTAACTCAGCACGCACGCTTAAATGTCATATTAAATAATATTATCAACTAACCCGGAGTCTGTGCCTGACTTTTTCTAAATGAAAGGCACAGACTCTATTTCGTTTTTATTATGAGGAGATTTTTACTATACCTGCTGACACTCTTTTCCCTGTCAGTTTATGCTGAAACCGACTACACGCAAGGTGTGTTCATTATTAATGAAGACTGGTACGGACATCAGAATTCCACGGTAAACTATCTGGTGCCGGATGATCCGGACGGAAACTATTGGGAATACCGTGTGATACAGAAAGAGAATCCCGGGATAGAACTTGGATGCACTAACCAATTTGGTGCTATATGGTATGACAAGTTTTATTTAATAGCCAAACAAGCAAAAGATCCCGGTGCATCAGTGACTGGCGGTCGTATCACTGTGGCGGATGCAAAAACTATGAAAGTTCTCTATCAGAGTGAACTCATAGATCCATCGGGAGCTCAATGTGATGGTCGCGGTTTTCTCGGTGTTAATGAACATAAAGGATATATCTCGTCAAGTAACGGCGTGTGGGTTTTTGATCTGGATACATATACCGTCAATTGCATGATACCCGGCACTGACAATCCTAATGCAGGTGATGATAAACCTAACACGGATCCAACAGGTTCTTTATATTTCGGCCAAAGCGGGTCTATGGTCATGTCTTCAGGCAAGGTGTTTTTAGCCCATCAGCAGGCAGGACTTATCGTAATTGATCCTGTCTCCGATACAATTCTGGACACGATAGATATGAGCTCAGTTGCCGAGGGTGCCGGTATTGGAAGTGTTATCGTTGCAAAGGACGGATCGGTTTGGGCAAGTGTGGCTAAAGATAAAAAAGGGACTGGTGCTACACTCCCGTATCTACTGCGCGTCGATCCTACTTCGCTATCTACAGAAGTTATAGAGCTGGAATCCGGAGTCTATGCCCCTTCCAATTCATGGTATGCGTGGACCCCGGATACATTTTGCGCCTCGTCAGTGACTAATACAATATATTGGAGTGGAGGCTCGAACAGTTGGTTCACTGGCAAATATGTATATAAATTTGACATCAATACGCGGATTGCGACAAAAATCATTGATCTTGATGCCGACGGCGAGAAATGGAAGATATACGGGTGCTCGATGCGTGTCCACCCGATTTCGGATGAATTGTATGTGTCTCTTTATCGTGAATTCAGTATCCCGACTTATCTTACCAGACGATATGATAGCAACGGAAATAAGATTAAGGATTATGATATGATTTCAAATTATTGGTTCCCATCTCTTCCGGTATTTCCGCAAACTAACAGTAGTAATTCTAGCATAGAGGTTGTTCTGTCTCCAAATGCTTCGGATTTCGGAACTATCTATAATCTGCAAGGTCAACTTATTAAGACCAATGTGGAATATGGAAAATGGAATTGGTTGACCTCTGGGATATATATATGGAAGAATGCAGAAAAAACTCATAAAATTCTTATCCCTTGACAAATATGAGACATAATGGAATAAAATTTGACCTCTCTCCATACCTCAGAGCCAGATCATGACAAAAACGAGCGTCAGTTGATGCGCGAGCTTGAGGAACTGCGTATGAAAATCGCCCGACTTGAGGCTCAGCAGAAAAAGGATTCCCTGCGCAGGGACTTTCTGGAAGGACAACTGGACGAGTTACCCAAGTTCTGTTATGGAATTGGCTGTGATGTAGAGATACAGTGTCGTGACAATTCTGGAAGAAGTGACAATTTCTTCTTCCGACGCATCAGAAGTAACGTGGCTTTCGTCATTTCGCATATTGCGCATCGTAGTGAGATAACTGTACATTCTCTTGTATTTTTCACGCTGCTTGAATTTGAGCGATTTTAATTCCTCAAATGCAAAAATGCAGTCTGCCAATAAGTCGTTTGCTCCATCAAGAGAGGGTATAGAGGTGCTTTGCAGGATTTTGACAAAAACATCAATCACCTCGTTGAGCGGGCGAAGTCCCGGGAAATCCGCGAACTCATCGCTGAAAGCCGTATAAAGCGACTTACGGAACAATT
Source organism: Bacteroidales bacterium (assembly GCA_014800515.1). GTDB lineage: Bacteria > Bacteroidota > Bacteroidia > Bacteroidales > Muribaculaceae > Lepagella. Next base: position 7,183 of record JAAVFY010000064.1, on the reverse strand, counting down.
CGGGGTCGAACACCAACGGAGCATCCCGGAAATGGTCATAGAGTGTTGCCGCCATCTGCGACATTATCTGACGGTATTTCTCACCATTGTCGAACATAGATTTGAATGCTTCGGACTGTTCCTCATACAGTGTGGTCGCTATATCATCAAACACATTTGGGAAAACAGCTTCCATGAATTGCTGTTTGCCGTTGTTGTTTGCCTTTTTCGACAGTTTCTTGGCTTCCTTTGTGGTCGTCAGTCTGTTGACAATGGCTTCCACGATAACCTTGTCGGCTTCGGAGAAGTCGCCTTTATATAAGATGTTTATCTTGTCAATAATATTGCCAAGCAAATCACGTTTGGTCTCAGGCTTACCCCCCCTGTTGCCCGATTCACCCTTGACTGGTTGGTTTCCTTTGAGAGTTATGGCTACGGGGTCTCCCTGTTTGAACTACGAATTTACAAGCATTATCTTCTTCGACAGGTCGGGTCGCTCATGAGGTGTCTTCGGCAAAAGTTTATAGAGGGTATCAGCAAAGATATACGCCTTGTAGAGCGGCTTGCCGAAAGTGCGGGCTATTTGCGCCATATAAGCGTAGAAACGCACGAAGTTCTTGACTTTAGACCTCAGTTCAAAGCGTTTCTCCTCCTCTAATGCTTCAAAGCGAGTCATTATCGGTTTGAAAAAGCCGGAAAGAGCAGCTAAAGCATTCTTCTTGCCACGATATTTCTTGTATAACTTGTAGAACGTCTCTTCCTCAGTCTCGATCCAGATATGATACCGGGCGATATCCTTGCGAAATCGGTAAACATAGTTTACGTCAACAGGCTCGAAAGATCGGTAGCGGTATAAAACGGCTCAAATGACTTCTTAATCTCATCGGCTGTATTGGCGAAGTCGAATACAAACGTATCGCGTTTCAGTTTCTGCCAACGGTTGAGCCTTGACAGTGTCTGCACAGCCTTGACATTCTTCAGCCGCTTGTCCACAAACATTGTGTGAAGTTTTGGCTCGTCAAAACCTGTCTGATATTTATCGGCAACGATAAGGACATTGTATAGGTCGCTTGCAAAGTAGAGTGGCAGTAGTTCTTCGCTTATCTTACGCTCCGGGGTGGAATTGAGCTGAGTTTCCGTGTATGAATCTCCGCCGAACTCAAGTTTGCCTGAGAAGGCAACCAATGGATTTATATTATTGTACCCTTTGAGTTTGCCATATTCCTTCATTGCCATGAAATGAAAGCAATGCATCTCTTTGAAGCACCTGCTTCCAAAAATATCCGGTGACATATTCACCCTCGGCTACCGGTGGATTACCGGTTCCACCTACGTTTCCTGCACCGTTACTTCCCTGATTGAACGGTATGAAAAAGGTATTCTCCTTCTGGAGTTTCGTAGTCATGGCAACTTCATATAGGTCAACCCCGAAATAAGCAAGTATGCGGTTGTTGAACAAGTATGCGGTTATTGAAATGGAAAAGGAACTCTGCCGGGTCACGGTCTTCCATCCACTGCTGTTTGCTCTCTTCGACACTTTGGCCGGTCATCTGATTTTTCAGTTCCAGAGCGACAAGCTGAATGCCATTCAGCATCAGCACCATGTCAATGGTGTTATGATGCTTGGATGAATATGGGAACTGACGTATCACATGAAGACGGTTCGCACGATATTTGCGCACGAGCTCTTCATTCAGCTCTGAGGCCGGAGCAAAATATGCGATACGGATTTTCACTCCACGATCGTTGATACCATTGCGAAGCACATAAATAAGACCATAGCGCGAAATATCATCCTGAAGCACCTTATAGAACTGGTCCGTAACGTAGTCCGCTACATATATTTTCTGATAACGAGCCCATTCCTTCGGCTGGGTCTCGGTGATAAAATCACGAAGAACAGTAAGGTCAATAGCCGCATCCTTATTGTATATTGTGTGTCATCTGGAAGCCCCGCTCATAGCCGCCCTCATCAAGCTGCCACCGCTCAATGTCTTCCTCAAAGTTCTTTTCTTTCAGATTACTGTTGTCCATTGGAATCCTCATTTAAGAAAGATGATAACTCATTGATAAAAGTGATTGCACTGTCCGCAACTTCATTCCTGTAATCGTCGATACTTTCAATACAGTCCCAATCCGGGTGTCTGCGTCTGTATACAGTGTCGGCTTGCGCCTTTTTGGTGAATCCTCTGTCTTCAAGGAATCTTTCAAGCTCCTGATTTCCGTCTGAATCGATCCACAGGTAGTGGCAGATCAGTTCTCCGCTATCCTTGTCGACGTATGATTTCACCTTGACGGTGATGTCATCGTCGGATATCTTTACAAAGGGAATTTCCGACCATGAGTTGGAATTGCCGTATGCTGTCCAAAAGCCAAGGTTCTTAAACTCACCTGATTTTTTCAGTATGTATTCGTTGTACAACACAAATGAATATACCTCGTGATCACCTCTGGAGAACTGTATCCTGTCGTTCAATATTCTGTGTCCGTCTTCGGTAGATCCAAAATAGCCGTTCTGACTTTTGCCCATGAGATAGCCGTATCTTACGATATCCTTTCTCCACTGAGTGCCTTCGTTATTATTCTCGACTATGGATCTTAAGGATTTTTCGGGATCATCCGCATCAAGCACCAGGAGCAGGTTTCTCACCATATCCTGAATTTCCGGTCTGCCAGCATCAAGACGCAGATAACTCTTCCAGCTCACGTCGCGAAGCAGATTGTTTGAGCCGGCGCTCTTATTGGTGGAATTCAGTAAATTATGACCGAGATATTCCGGATGCTTGGCAAGCATGGCTCGTTCGAACAATGCGTTTTTTGCCATACTGCGTCTGGTATATCCGCCGTTGAATACCATAGAAGCCAGTTTGCCGAACCAGATCATCTTATCCTTATAGGCAGAATCATCGCTTTCCGACCAGTTGAGGTCATTATGGACTTTGAAATAATCGCTGATTCCCGCCATTTTGAGAATGAAGCCGATCTGCCCCGTGAAATATGGATGAGATTCCAGCTTCAGTATGATTTTCCCCCAGGATTTGATGTCCTCAAGCGGCTTGCCGATATCGGGGCTGTCCGCAGAATGGAGTGCGTTTTTAGAATCTTTACTGAAAAGTGCACTTTTCAGAACTTCTTCCTTATACTGGTAATCCGGGAAGAAATCCACCACCGTTGGAGCCTCTTCGGATGAAAGAAGAGTAACGATGGATGGTTTTTCCAGTTTTCCTATAAGACCGAGCAGATTATTTACAGACAGGATCGCGTTGCGATAGGTGATTCTCGTTATGTCCTGGATTGAATTGTCATCAAGAGTCATATTGTAGAGAAAACGCATCCATTCCACGAGATATTCTGGTACATCGTCTTCGAATTCAAGACGGAATCGCAGATACGCGTACAGCAGGAAACGCTTAGTGAAAGTAAACTCCTTACCGCTTATCAGGGAATTGAATACTTCGTTTTCATCAAAATAGATTCGGCTCCATTCAGGCATGATGCTCAAAGGACGGTCGGAATACAATTCAAACATGCGGGTCATAAGCACCACCCCCTCCGGAGACAGCGCGTCCATCTTGGACAGAGCCGCGAAAGAGAGCAGTTTCATATCGACCAGTTCCCTCGGGATACCCTCTCTGCCGGTATTGTGATCCATAGCGAACTGATTCACGAAAACCATTGTAATGAAACGGCTGATTTTCAGGTCCAGTGTCTCGGAAAGCAGTCTGTCCAGATATCCTCCTTCGTTTTCTTTTTCGTTATCTTTAATTTTGCTCTCGCGGTTTTTGATCTCTTCCCTCGAATACTTCCAGAAGAGAATTGCCCATTTGCTGTCGATATTGAAGGCGAAATTATCTTTTACGGTCTTGATGACAGGATTATTACGCGACACGATATCATCATGCAGGGCGCGGAGGGCTTCTGATCCGCCTTCTTTCTCCAGCCAGCTTATATACTGTTCATACTTGGCTTTGAAATTCTCGAACGGAGTCAGCGGCTTGCCTCGGGAGTTCATTTTGATATAGAGGTCGTCCGTCAGCTTATAGTCCTCAAGATTCATGAATATGAATGTGATGGAGGGATCGCTATCCGACATCAGGCGCTTCAGGATGAAGAGATGGTCGTGCCCGTCGAATCTTTTATCAATGGCGTCGAGCATCGTCAGCATACCGCTCACAGTGGGATCCTGCACCCAATCGGGATAAAACCAGTTTGAATTGCGGATATAATCTGACAGATTGCTCTTATATACTCTTTCATTTGTCGCCGGATTAAGTTCGAAAACCTCCGTATAATCATAGCTGTCATCAATCAGCCCGTTGCAGAATTCCACGGCGCTTGTGCGTGTCCGGTAGGAAAAGAGACTTTCGGTCAGTTTCCCGTTTTTTACCTGCATGGTTTTGAAAAAGAGTTTTGACTCCTCCGTATCTTTTGTTCTTAAGGCAAGATAGAGATGGATCAGAAACAATGTTGTGAGCCGTTGCTGACCGTCGAGAGGTCTGAACTCCTTCTTTCTGGATAAGTCAGTGGCTGATGAAGTGGTGCCGTATACAAAGTCGAGATCATGGCCGCCGCATTCCGCAGTCATATAATCAAACAGCTGATTCAGAAAATCATGCCTCACCTCGTTTGCCTTGTCATTATCTCTGCCCTGAGCGTAATCCCGCTGGATTATGGGTATGACAAGTTTATAATTGCCGGGACGTTCGGTAATTCCCTTCGTGAAGAGTTGAAAAAAAGAATATCGTCTATTGTTTTCCATTGTCATTTGTGGCTAAGAAACGCGAAAGTTTGTTTTTGATGGCAGCCAGATAGCCTGAGGCATCGTCGTTGGTCCATACAAGCATGCTGTCGACACGCTTGCTGTAATACTTCATGAATACATTCTTGGTGGTAAGCGGGATAAAGATTCCCTCGGAATCCTTGTCCTGAATGTGCATGCGCTTTATTGCAAAGTACGCATTTCCGTATGAACGGTTGATCGAAGCATTCAGAAGAGCCATGTTTCCCAGCTTGTCCTTTTGCTCCTCGTCAAGTCTGTCTTCATCGAAATAGGACCGCGTCTTTCTGAATAGTATCTTGAGCAGGTTGTCGTATTCCTCTTTTTGTTCCGTGGTCCGCTGTCTCGGTTTCATTATCGCCAGTTTTTTTGCACTCAGCAGACCGGTGACCATCTCGAGTTCCACGATGCCTTCCTGTCGCAGTTTCTCATCGGATATCCTGTCGATTCGTTTTTTCTCACTGTTGATATAGCCGTCGACATCGTCTATAACGCGGGCATATTTCATATCGGCATCTTCAACGGGATTTCCCTCGTCATCTTTCACATCCTTGTCTCTTATCCCTGTGAAATAATAGAGTAAGTCGTCAATCCATACCATGCGGTCTTTCTCGAATTGAGGCACTTCCGCCTTGTCCTTGTCTGTCTGGCTTGCGATATGCTCTTTATCCCATTTTTCTTTCTTGTATCTATCGAAAGGAAATTTTATATCCGACCTCTGGTTCTCAATAGCGGAGAGTACATTGAAGAGAAGCAGTACCTTGCGGATGTTTTCATCGGGATATTTGAGCGCGTCAAGGTCGATTCCCGCCATAGTATTGCCCACCTTTCCCTCGATCTTTTTCAGAAACTCATCCTTCTTGAGCCGGATTACGTGCTCCTCACCATCACCTGTGATTTTCTCTGACCGCAGATTCATTATGTCCATAATGGAATATCCACATTCGATCAGATAACCGACAAGATGGTAGAGCACGCGGTCGTTATACCAATATTCAAGTTCCCGAAAATAGTCTTTGAAATCCTTCCACACGATTTCAGCGGGTTTTTTACTTCCCGCCTGCCTTATCATCTCCTGGAATCGGTTGAAAGTATGATATGTTTCCGAGTCGTTGTTCCATTCCGCCTTAAGGTCGAAAATGAATTCTATGCGGGTCTCGTACTCCTTGTCATGGGAATTGGCTCCGAGGAAATACCAGAAGTCGTCCCTCTGCAGTTTCTGCTCGATGACGTTCCATTCTTCCGCGATTTTGTTTTGCTGCAGTGCCAGTCCCAACTGCTGGGCTTTGCGGTCTTTTTCGGAGGTAGCTGTGACCTTACCGAAGTTGGACTCTTTAAGAAACATTGCCTTTATCAGTTCGGCGTTCGTAAGCGGAATCTTGCCGATATTCAGACGGGTGAAGATATCTTCCGCAGTCGCCTTCTCATCCGTTCCTATCTCATACCATATCACACGCACATTTCTGGCGCGGTCGATCAATCTGCACTCTGATTCCTCATCATCCTCGACATCTGTTGCCGGCATCATTTTTTCTCCTAAAATAAGACTTACGAGCGAACGATCGAGATCATCGATATTATCCTCATCAAGTACTTTTTCAAAAGATTCAAACACCATATTGATATGATAGAAATCGATGCACTCGTATGCCTTTTCCTTGCGATTTTCCTTATCGGCTATCCGCTCGAGATAATCATGCGAATCGCTTCTTGTCTGATAGTTGATTGAGAATATGTCGAAATTCTTTGCGCGGTCTTTGTTTCTGCTGTCCTTACTGAAGAGGGCGGTGAGAAGAAGATAGAGGGTGGTGAGACGTTGCTGCCCATCGATCACCTCATAGCCGTCGATTTGATTGCCACCGGCATCTTTCCATGACCGCGGTTTTACCACCACCGGCTGAAGACAATAATATCCTTCCGATACTTTTTTGCTATCCTCACCGGCAGCGATGAATTCCGCGAAATCATTAAGCATAGCGATAGCCTGAGTCCGCGTCCAGCGATAGCCTCTCTGGTAATCGGGGATATAGAAATTCAGCCCCGAGAGCGAGCGGATGTTTCTTAATTCAATTATATTTTCCTTGTGTTTTTCCATAATTATGCGATGGTTGTTTTACCGGTGACGGCTTCAAAGATGAGGCTTTTGTCCGTTCCTGAAAAAGGTTGACTCGGTTTTGTATGTTTACTGTTTGAAGTTTACTCTATATCTTGAGTTGGTTGACTAACCGGGTTCTATCCCAGGGAGGAGTTGGCTGAGGGCGTAGCCCGAAGGCAACGGAACCCAGGGATAGCGGCAAAGTTACAAAAAATTTTTTGAGAGGTCATCCTCCACACGGGCTTTATCAATTGCAAGTTCAGGATAGCTCTTCCATCCTCGTTTAAAACGTCCTGTTCGTGCAGCAGCCTCAATGGGTGTTAACATCTCTA
>JAAVFY010000063.1 GCA_014800515.1 Bacteroidales bacterium | reverse complement strand
TTTGGCCATCTTGACCTTGTCTCTCAGTCGCTTAGCTCGCTAAGCTCCTTCGCTCCGCGGCCAACCTGTCTCAAAATTATCGCGCATCTATCATATTATTAATTGTTCTTAGCTACTTATGATATTTAATTTTTCTTCGTAAGGACGTAATTTTTTTCTAAGCGGCTTTATTTGTGGCCGTCAAAGCAGGTCAAAGAGTGATGGAGAGGTAAGGTGGGGGGAGAATGAGCGGCGATGATGAGGCGAAAGTCCGTAGGTGATCAGAGCCCGTTTATGTGCTTTGGTGGGATACCCTTTGTTGCTCCTCCAGTCGTATTGAGGCCATTGCGCGGCAAGGCTTTCCATGAGTTCGTCCCGATGGGTTTTGGCAAGAATCGAGGCGGCGGCTATCGACATATAGGTGGCGTCGCCATGCACCACAGTCGTGTAGGGAATATCTCCATACGGACGAAACTTATTTCCATCCACCAATATATGCTCCGGTCTCACCTTAAGCATATCCAGGGCTCTCTGCATTCCGGTGATCGAGGCCTGAAGGATATTGATACGGTCGATCTCCTCCGGCTCCACCATCACCACAGCCCATGCAAGTGCCTCCCTTTCTATGAGAGGACGCAATTCATTGCGCCGCTTTTCAGTGAGCTTTTTGGAATCATCAATCAGATCGCAACGGAAATCGGCAGGAAGAATGACTGCGGCACAACTCACCGGACCGGCAAGACATCCGCGCCCCGCTTCATCACATCCGGCCTCAATTCTGCCGGCTTCCATATATTGCAACATTATCGGTCGCGGGAGATAATGAACTCGAATATGTCGCGGAATGACTGCTTGTCGCGGTCGGAAGGATATGCGGCGAGGAGGGCTTCTGCTTCTGTCTGCATCTCGCGCATCACGCCGAAGGCGTAGTCTATGCCTCCGTTAGCCTTGGCGAATTCTATCAGCCTCGATATCTCCACGTCGGTCATATCTCCGCGCTTTATAAGATCCTTCATTCTCTCGCCTTCAGCTGCCGGTGCGTTGGCAAGCGCATATAGAAGGGGGAGTGTGACTTTTCCCTCGCGGAGGTCATTACCGGTGGGTTTCCCTATCTTGTCGTCGGAATAATAGTCGAATATATCATCCTTTATCTGAAAGCAGAGTCCGAGCAACTCGGCAAAGCGGATCATAGGGGCATACTCCTCTTCGCATGCTCCGACCGCTTCCGCGCCCATCTTGACACAGTTCATGAAGAGGGAGGCGGTCTTCTGCCTTATCATGTTGAAGTAGCTTTCTTCATCAAAGTGATGATCGCGCGCATTGCATATCTGGTCTACCTCTCCGAGTGAAAGCTCGCAACCGAGGGCCGAGAGGGCCGAGATGATGGAAAGATTGCCCGTGCGTATGCCGGCAGCCAACGCATTGCTGACGAAGAAATCACCCACAAGCACGGCTATATGGTTGCCCCACACGGCATTGACCGTGGGCACACCGCGCCGCATGTCGGTCTCATCCACTATGTCATCATGAATCAGGGAGGCGTTGTGAAGCATCTCCAAAGCAGCCCCGGCATGAAGCACATGTTCATTGATTTCTCCGAAAAACCGCGCGCTCAGAATCACCATCAACGGTCGGATCTGCTTCCCCTTCTTTTGAAGATAGGCAGTTACGACACGGTTCATCAGCTCGTTGCGTGTGTGCAGCGAGCGGCGGATTATGTCGTTCATCTCCTGTAGTTCGGCGGAGAGACGATGCTGGATGGTATCAAGCTGGGACATACATAACGGATAAATCGGTACAAAATTAGTAAAAATTTCAGGAGCCTATCTTATCATATCGCATAAAAGTGCTAAATTAGCGAAAAATTCAGACCCGTTTTCAAAAACGGCCCTTCCGCTCTCTTCATTTTCCTGAAACTCTCCTCTGCCGCGATTCCTCTGCCACGGCCTTTACCAACATACAGACCATGAATGACAAAAAGCTTTTCCTGCTTGACGCCTACGCTCTGATATTCAGAGCCTATTACGCTCTTATAAAGATGCCCCGCCTCACTCGCGACGGGTTTAATACTTCGGCGATCTTCGGATTCGTCAATACGCTTGAGGAACTCCTTCGCAAGGAGAAGCCGTCGCATCTGGCGGTATGTTTCGACCCCCCGGGCCCTACTTTCCGCAATGAGGCCTTCGAGGACTATAAGGGTGAACGTGAGGCCACTCCGGAGGATATAAAGCTCTCTGTGCCGGTGATCAAGGAGATCATCAAGGCTTACGGCATCCCGGTGCTGGAAGTGGAGGGATTTGAGGCCGATGATGTCATCGGCACTATGGCCCGCAGGGCGGAAAAGGAGGGGTTCACCACTTACATGATGACCCCTGATAAGGATTTCGGTCAGCTCGTAAGCCCTTCGGTTCTGCAGTATAAACCTGCTTATCGGGGTCAGGATTTCGAACTCCGTGGCGAGAAGGAGATTTGCGAACGCTACGGCCTGCAGCGCACTTCGCAGGTGATTGACCTGCTCGCTCTCATGGGCGATAAGATCGACAATATTCCGGGATGTCCGGGTGTGGGCGAGAAGACGGCGGAGAAACTCATCACGCAGTTTGGAGATGTGGAGAATCTTCTTCTTAACACCGACCAACTGAAGGGGGCCCTTAAGAAGAAAATTGAGGAGAATGCCGAGCAAATCCGATTCTCAAAGTTTCTTGCCACAATCCGCACTGACGTGCCGCTGAAGGAGGAGCCTGACGATCTGAAACGCAACACCCCCGATCGCGATAAACTCTTCGCGATCTTCAAGGAATTGGAATTCAAGTCGCTTGCCTCCCGGGTGGAGGCTCGCATGAATGCCGAAGAGGGACACTCCGTAAGTGCTCCCGCCCCGCAAACTGCCCCTCTTGCTGACGGCTCGCTTTTCTCCGAGGAGGATTTTGCGGAATCACCCTCCTCGCCGGCTCCTGTCGCGCCTCCCGCCCGCAAGGAATTGAAGATTGCCACTGTTGCTGATTCCGAAGCCCTTGACTCTCTCGGCCGGCGGCTTGCCGGGGCCTCGGAATGCGGCTTGTATATGGTGACTTTCGGCGAGAACGATATGGATGCCTGTTGGGCAGCCACCGCCATAGCCCTCGGCAACGGCGATTGCTTCTATATCCCCTCATCTTTCGCCGGGGGGAAAGCCGCCGTGCTTGACCTTATGGCCCGCCCTGACATCACCAAGGTGACTCCTCAGGCCAAACGTGATATGGTTGTGGCTTCTGTGGCTCGCGGCGATTCCCGACGAAGTCTGTCGAATTTCTATGACACGTCGCTCGCTCATTATGTGCTGCAACCTGAGATGCGTCATGACCCTGAGAATCTCGCGTCTCAATATATCGGTGTGGAACTTCCCCCCGCGCCTAAAATGCCTGCAGCTCCGCGTGGAAAGAAGAAAGAGACGCTCTATCCTTCCGACGATGAACTCCTGCCCTACTCCTGCGCTCTGGCCGACGCCGTGCTCGCTCTCCGCTCTCCTCTTGAGGAGGCTGTCTGCCGGACCGGAATGAAGTCTCTACTCGAGGATGTGGAGATCCCTCTCGTGGATGTGCTGGCGGATATGGAACTTACCGGAGTCTGTATCGATGTGAAGGCTCTTGACGAGGCAGCCGACGCGATGCGCCACAGGCTGACCGAACTGGAGATGCGCATACACCGTATGGCTGGCACCGAATTTAATGTCAGTTCTCCCGCTAAGGTGGGGGAAGTGCTGTTTGATATTATGGGACTCGAACCCAAACCGAAGAAGACCAAGACAGGCCAATATTCCACAAGTGAAGATGTGTTGGAAAAGGTGGTGGCCAAGCATCCCATAGTTGCGGCTATCCTGGAATACCGGCAACTTAAGAAACTGCTCACTACATATCTCACAGCTCTTCCCGCAGCCATCAACCCTCGCACAGGCCGCATCCACACCAATTATAATCAGACCGTGACAGCGACGGGACGTATCTCCTCCTCCTCCCCTAATCTTCAGAACATTCCGGTGCGCGACGGTGAAGGCCGCGATATTCGCCGTGCCTTTATCCCATCTCCGGGCAATATATTTCTTTCTGCGGATTATTCTCAGATCGAACTGAGACTTGTGGCGGATTTCGCCCACGACGAAACCATGCTCGAAGCTTTCCGCGAAGGGAAGGATATTCATGCCATAACGGCCGCCAAAATATATCACACCTCTCCCGAAGAGGTCACTGCCGATCAACGCCGCCACGCCAAGACCGCCAATTTCGGTATTCTCTATGGCATCTCGGCCTTCGGACTCTCTACCCGGCTCGGCATCCCGAATAAGGAGGCGAAACAACTGATTGACAATTACTTTGCCACCTTCCCCACCATCAGACGCTACATGACGGAAAGCATGGAATTTGCCCGTGAGCACGGATACGTGGAGACTCGTATGGGGCGGCGTCGAATGCTCCCCGACATCAACAGCAAGAACCCCGTAGTGAGAGGCTACGCCGAGCGAAATGCGGTCAATGCCCCTATTCAAGGGTCAGCAGCCGACATAATCAAGGTTGCCATGGTGAGGATTGCCGCCGAGATGCGCGAACGGGGTCTACGCTCTAAAATGATAATGCAGGTACACGATGAGTTAAACTTCGACGTCATACCCGAAGAACTGCCCGATATGCAGGAACTCGTATCCCGACAGATGCAGAGAGCATACACCGGTGAAGTCACCCTGACCGCCGGCTCCGGAGCGGCCACCAACTGGCTCGACGCCCACTAATTCACCCTACAGGATATAGAGTTCCCTCCCCGGGTATCGTTTAGTTTTTCTTAGCTACTTATATGCCGATGCACCATCTCATTTATAGAGATGGTGCATCGGCATAATTTATGATGTTTTGAACAGCTACTTACCAATGATATACTGTCATCATTTTGTCTCCACAAAGATCTTGCCGCCTTTGATGTATGGCTGACCCGGGACAGGCTCGCGAAGCTCCCGCCCCTGCAGATCGTAGATACGTTCGGCCGGAGCAATAAAACCGTTATCAGAATCTATAGCCTTGATCTCGATTGGCAGATCCTGACGGAAAATGAGGTTACCGTCGCCGTCATAAACTGCTACCAGCACAGCGTTTGAAAAGCTTCCGTAAGCTTCTCGATCGAACTCTGTATTCACCGCCGGCAGAATACCTCCCTTCGTGATACCGATACCCTCGACACACGTCACTCCGTCGCTTCCCTCAAAGGTATAGCTGAGCTTATCCTCGCCACCGACCTCGGTCAGACCCGTAGCAATCAGCGCCGCCTTCTCACCCTCCGGAGAATAGAAAGTCAGATCCTCACCGTCAGCCACCCCGAAATCATAGATAAGAGATTCCAAATTCGGCTTTGAAGAAAGACAATAAAGGGATTCTTCGCTATGATAAAGATACACTTTTCCATCTTCTTCTCTCACATAACAGCGATTAAAATCAGTTTTATACCATTCACCGTCCGGATTATCGCTGATTCCCAAAGTCCCGAATCTTCGATAGGAAGGTCGTTCTGACGAACCGAAGTTAAGGAGGTAATTAAAGCCCATTTTACGATAGCTGACATTACCGTATTTATATTTATCAAATTCGGCATAGACCCATGTATAATCTCGTTCTTTAATAAATCCGACCTCTCTATCTAAATCGCTTACATACACTTCCTCACCGTCTTGATATAATGCCTCGAAATCAACCGAGGGAAGTTTCAAAGCCCATCCGGACTTATTAGGAAAGAGGAACATCGCGATATTTCCATACTCCATAGGTCCGATACCTTCCACTATTTTTACACTATCAGGAAGAAGCCCGATTGTATCTCCTCGTTTACTTACATCCTTGCAGTCAAGCTCAAGTACACGTCTGCCTCTTTCATCAGTATAATTTTTATTTACGTGAAACTGAACTACTCCGATGAAGCCATAAAAATAATCTGAATATCCTCCTGATCGCCCTATAGTGATAAATGGAGTTTGGTATTCTTTTCCAACTTCCATATTGAAATCATAAATTAAGTATTCCCCGGCATTGATTTTTCTGAATCCATTACCATTATAGGATTCGTATGGGAAATAAATGTAATATGCGCCGTTTTCCTCTCTAAGGTAAAAGTCAATGGAAGGAATGTTTTCATACTTACCATCTATATTCCAACATAAACGATAGTAAGACTTGTCATTAATTACAACCTCTTCCACAACCTTCATTTCAAATTTCTGAACGTCATAAAATGAGTTAGAATCATCCCCATACATACTTTCCGGCCACCATGCAAAGCGATACTTCCATGTATTCTCCGGATTGAAACTGAATACATTCTCTGTCCCCTGTGCAAAAAGTGACATAAAAAACGACAGCGTCAACAATATCGATACAAACCTTTTCATAACGATCACTTTAGAATGTTGTAAAAGAGTTTTCTGCCACCAAAGTTAATAACAATATCCTATCATTCCAAATAATTATCAAAAGATTTTAAAGAATGCAAAACATAGAAATCTTATATATTCCATCTTTTGTAACATTATGCTAACCAAACATTATACCACTCTCAATTTTATTCCAAATCCACCATATAAAATTCTGGAAACTAACTATTATAATAGCAAAATAATTATTCTTTCTCGGATTAATTTCTTCTAATCTCTTTCTATGAAAATTTATTGAATCCGTAATTCGGCACTCTCTAAAGCAGGAGACTAATAGTATGGTTATTGAATCAGATGAAGGAAAAGACTTTTTTCAGGACCGGACAACACTGAATCAGTGTCACTGATTTGACACCACGGGGACAGGAATCAATAGGCATCAATCCGGCTGAGGAGGCCGCTGACGGTGGCAGCTATCTCGGTCTTGTTTTCAAGGAGGGTGGAATCAATGGTCATCCGGGCTTGGGAATACCAGGGCCGGCGTTTCTCAAGCATCTCGTCGAGGTGACGGCTTATCTCTTCGGGACTCTTCCCGGCTATCAGCGGTCGGCGGGAAGCTCCACGTATCAGACGGCTGAGCAGACGTCCCCGTTCTGCCTGCAGCCAGATTGTCAGTCCTCGCGAATTCATATAGGCGATATTGTCGAAATGACACGGTGTGCCCCCTCCACAAGCTATGACAGTGTCTGAGAACTCCCCTACCTCCCGGAGCATCTCTCGTTCAAGCTCCCGGAATCCTTCCTCTCCCCGCTCTGAAAACAGTTCGGTGACGGATTTTCGGAATCGTTGGGATATATAGAAATCAAGGTCGATAAAATCTCGGTCGGTGGCCTTGGCCAATGCCCGGCCAAGTGTGGTCTTGCCACACCCCATGTAGCCTATCAGGAAAATCGGTGTGTGTGAAGAATACGGATGTGTAAATTTCTGAATCATAAGCAGCTACTAAAAACCGGGATTTATCCCCGGAGGAATTGATAAGTTGCATCTTACTACCTTTCGGTCTTACTTAACCCTCCGCGCCGGGCAAGACTGTCGGTGTCAATGGAAAGCAGGCGGAGTGTGGAGTAGCTTACGGCTTGCCGCAGACGTGGATTCAGCCGTGACCTCCATCGGCGCCATTCTTCTATGCGCTCAAGTTCTCCGGAGAGTATCACCCGGCCGCGCTCCACGGCCGCATTGTCTCCTTCCTCCTCTCCGGCCTCTATAAGCAGCAGGGACATTTCGATGCCGTCTCTCGCAAGTTTACCCTCCACCGCAGCTCCGACGAAGGGGGAAATCTGCGGCAGAGAATCTGCGACACAATATGCAAGCCGAAGTGCCTGTGATGACTGTCCCTGCTCGAGGAGGCGTCTGCCTTCACGTATAAGGGCTACACGCTGTCCGCTTACCATCCCCTGCACTGTGGGGTCGATATACGGCGGACGCTCTGAGTTTAATCCTCCCCACTTCATGAAGGATAGTATTTTATCTACCGAAGGGGGGGCGGCAGCCGTGTTGCGCAATACTCTCACAAAAGGATATGATTCCGTCCACGGCATGAAGCCGGAATATGACCGCGGCGGCAGACTTGAGATCCAACATACGGGGCGGGGGGATTCCTGACGGGCGTTTGTGGCCACTATGTCTATCATCGCGAGCTGGCGCTGCCCTATCATGGAGCTTCCCCCCTCGGCTGCGACTGTACGGAGGTTCAGGTCGATCGTGTCTTTACCGACGACTATGTCTACCCTTGACGAGGGCAGGATTGCCACCGGTGACGGTGAGGAGTAGAGTCTTTTCATGAATTCCGTACTTTCCATTCCTGCGGTGTCGCACTCTGCCGAGGGGAAGCGACTGAAGGCGTAGCGCCCGTAGACAAGGTCGGCCTCCTCTGCAGTCATGGCCACCGGACGTGATTCCTCTCCCGGAATCCTGAGGGAGGCCACGTATTGAGGCAAGGCCATATATGCCACTGACACCACGGTCACATCGCGCCGCACACCGAGCACTTCCTGCGCATACCAGAGGGGGAAGGTGTAATTGTCACCATCCGTGAAGAGTATGGCGTCGGCCGGAAGGGACCGAAGGATATTGCAGGCGAAATCTGTGGCGGCATGGCGGCCTGAACGGTCGTGGTCATCGTAGTTCTGTGCGAACATCAGCACCGGCACTCCAAGCATCGCCACTGCCGCAAGCCACTGCCGCCATCTCTTCCGGAACAGGCCGATTATACCGGCCGCCCCGAATCCTCCCCATGCCGCGAAGGCAAGATATGAACAGAGGAAGGTGTAGTCTCGTTCGCGGGGTTCGCTTCCCGTCTGGTTCAGATATACCACGATTGCCAACCCCGTCAGCAGGAAGAGCATCATAATTCCGAATGAGACCCGGCGTCCCGATCGCCCCGCCCGCATCAGCATGACGATGCCGCACAATGAGAGAAGGAGCGGAAGCATCCAGTAGCGGTTGTAGCCGCGGTTGCCTTCTCTCGCCTCGGCAGGGAGGGAAGCCTGCGGCCCTAACATACTGTCATCTATCAGGGGAATGCAGGTGAGAAAATTTCCGTGGTCGGCCTCCCCGGAGGAGGGTATATCGTTCTGACGGCCTGAGAAGTTCCAAAGCAGATAGCGGAAATACATATAACCTGACTGATAACCCAGGAAGTATTGGAGATTCTGCAGGTAGGTGGGTCTGTAACTCCACTTCGGGTGACGGGTGCCGTCTGCCCCGCGACGTGTGACGGGCTTCCCGGCGGAATCGAACGCCTCTGTGATGGACACTCTCGTCATGGTAGAGGTGTCCATCCCAACCCATGAACGGTAGGCTTCCTTGTCGGAGGTATTGCCTGACGTGATTCTGGGCAACCACATATCGAGTTCGGGGGTGGTGATCCGGGAATAGCGATAGTCGGAAAGTAAGTAGGAATCTTCTCCGGATGACAACCGCCTGACGGATTCCAATGAATCTCGCGTGGTCACGAATCCGCTGCGGGGGGAAAGCCGTCCGCCGGCCACGGCACGACGCCACACGGGGTGTTCCCGGCGAAGCGCATACCTATTGTATTTCGGTGAGGAATCCGCCGCCGTCTCTTCCATATACATGGACTGGCTATAGGGGGTGCGCCCTCGCAGCAGCGGCGCGCCGCCATACTGTTCGCGCTCTATGTAGGAGTAGAGGGTGAAGGGATCGGACGGAAAACCGGTATTCAGATATGGGGACGCGGCCGAACGAACAGGGATTAGCAGAAGCGACGAATAGCCGATGAGAAGCAGCACACCGCCCCATGCGATCATCCTCACCGCATAGAGGGAGGGCCGCCATGGCGACAGAAGCAGATACCACGTCAGAAGAATGGATAATCCCAGAGAAACAACGCCCCTTCCTCCGATATAGAAGTAGGAGGAAAGCAACAGGAATACGAGCATCGACAAGGCGGCCGCAAATCGGCGTATTCTCACGGACCGCAACCGGGAATCATGCAGGAATATGAGCAGGAGCGCTCCTGAGAGCAGGAGCATCGCCAGATAGGCTATCACTCCCGAAGTGTAGGGCAGATGCAGGATATCGACGGCGAAAAGTTCGAAGGCGGCGGCACACCACACAGTGCCGGGCATCATCCCTTTCAGAATGAAAATAATGGCGGCAAAAGAGAGGCATAGCACGAGGAGAAGCCTGCCTGCGGATACTCTTCCGGGTGAACGCCGCCAGACATATATGAGGGCAAGCACGGGGAGGGAGAGCAGATTGAGCTGATGAACTCCGAGCGACAGACCGGTGAGATAGGCTGTCAGGAGCAGCACACGGGAGGCCCGTACTCCTTCCGGCATCCATGCCCGGCGCAGCATAAGCCAAAGAGTGAGTGCTGTCAGGAACAGCGACATGGCATATACCTCGGCCTCTACGGCCGAATACCATGCGGAGTCGCACCATCCGAATATCAGGGCGGCTGTCAACGCTCCTGTCACGGCTGCCAAGTGCGAACTGCGTCGGCCGTTGATGCACACGCGCTCTATGAGCACACACACCATCCGCGCGAGCAGCATCACCGACAACGCCGTGAAGAGTCCGCTCGTCATATTGATGACCGGGGCGGCTTTATCGGCTCCGAAGGGGATGGTGACAAACCGATGAAAGAGAGTCCAGAAGGGATTGCCGGGAGGATGACCCACTTCAAGACGCACCGCCGTGAGTATATATTCCGGACAGTCCCAGTAGGAAGCGGAAGGCGCCACTGTCAGCCAATAGGTCAGCAATGTCACGACGAAGGCTATCCATCCTGACAATCTGACGGACAGACGTTCCTCGTGGCTGAGCGGTATGAAAAAATTTCTATCTGATGTTGTCACGTCTTTCTGCTTTATATGGCAAAATTAGCATTTTTTTGCGGTATTTGACCGCCCCCCAATTTTTAAACTTAGCTCCTTAGTTGCTCGCCGGATTTGGGAGGAAGTGGCAAATTAAGTAATTTTGCAGATGAAAGTCTGTTTTCTTTCATTAGTTTTTTCATAGACCCCATCTCACAATGAAGCTGTTAGGACACATCTTCATCAGGTCACTTTTTCCATAAAAAAGTTTTGACATCTTCTATGATAAAGAGTGTAAGTCATCTCTCCCTCTGGCAAAAATTCAAGTCGGAATACCGTGTGTTGCTTCGCCTGGGTCTTCCTGTGCTCGTGACTCAGGTGGGCATCATATTCGTCAATTTTGCCGACACAATGATGGTGGGTCATTATGGTGTCGATGAATTGGCCTCTTCCTCGTTTGTCAATTCGCTGTTCGTAGTGCTGACTGTGATGCAGATCGGTTTTGCTTCGGGCATAACTCCTATCGTGGGCGCGCTGTTCAGCCGCAATGATCATCATGAGACGGGACGCACCTTGCGCGCAGGAATACAGATGAATCTGGTGATTTCCGTGATTTTTACAATCTTCATGGCTTGTCTATACCCTTTCCTCGATCGCTTCGGCCAGCCTGCGGAATTACTGCCCCTTATCCGGGAGTATTATCTGATTATCCTCTGCACGCTTGTCCCGATGGCTGTCTTCAATTGCTTTCAGCAGACGGCCAACGGCATGACCGACACCATGACCCCGATGTGGGTGATCGTCGGGGTTGACGTCCTTAATATCGTCGGCAATTATATGCTTATCTTCGGCCACTGCGGATTTCCGGAAATGGGGCTTGCCGGGGCGGGCATATCTACCCTCGCCTCGCGTCTGTGTGCCATGATTATTCTGGGTATCATAATGCTCAGGACACGCCGTTATCGCATGATGGCTGAAGGATTTCGCGGCGGCACCTCTTTGGGACAGATACGCCGCAAGGTGTGGCTCACGTCTTATCCTGTCATGTTTCAAAGCGGGGTGGAGTGTCTGCTGTGGACTCTCGGCGCCGTGGTCTGCGGATGGTTTGGAAAGATTCAGCTGGCTGCCTATCAGGTGGTGAACACGATCTCGCAACTTGGGTTTATGACCTATATGAGCTTCGGAGTGGCCACCTCCATACGAGTGGCCAATATGACCGGTCTGCACGACATGCAGGCCGTCAGACGCACTGCCTCCGCCGGCCTGCATCTCAATCTCGTGCTGAGCACGGCGGCCTCTCTCTTTTTCCTCCTCGCCGGCCGCTGGCTGATAGAGGTCTTCACGCCTGACGCGGAGGTGGTGGCCTGCGCGGTGGTGCTCATCGGGCCGCTTATTCTCTATCAATATGGCGATGCAGTGCAGCTGACGTATGCCAACGCACTCAGGGGCACATCCGTCGTGAAACCGATGCTCTGGATTGCGGTTGTGAGTTATCTGGTGGTGGGCAGCCCTCTGCTGCTTCTCCTGGGAAACACGCTTCATCTGGAGAATGTGGGAGTGTATCTCAGTTTTTCCGCCGCTCTCATCACGGCTTCCGTGCTGCTCGTGGCCGCCTTCCGCAAAGCCGTCAGAAAGAAGTCGCAGGAATTTGCCGACATGCAACATACTGCAATCAAGTCATAAATCGGCCTGATTCCTTGAAGGACTGACCTTCGCGGCCTTCTTTCGGGTCTATTTATCAACAACTTTTCGTCTTTTAAGACTTGTTAAGAATCAAAATTCGGCCGGAAATCAAAAAAATATATAAATTGCGGTCTTATTTGGAATTACATATCCCTACGATATGGGTAAAATCATAGCAATAGCCAATCAGAAGGGTGGCGTGGGCAAGACCACCACGGCTTTCAATCTTGGAAGCTGTCTCGCCTCGGAGGGTAAGAAGGTGCTTCTCGTGGATGCCGACCCCCAGGCAAATGCCACTTCCGGAATGGGTGTCACTCCCGAAGAGGGGGACGCTTCTATTTACGAGTGTCTCGTTGACGGATACCCGGCGGCGGATGCCGTGCGCCCTACCTGTTTGGAGGGGCTCGACATAATATGCTCCCGGATTGATCTCGTCGGCGCGGAGGTGGAACTCATGAACCGCCCGGATCGTGAGCGGGCGCTGAGCCGCGCACTCTCGCCGCTTCATGACCTCTACGACTATATTCTCATCGATTGCTCTCCCTCGCTCGGAGTCATCACGGTCAATGCGCTCACAGCTTCTGACGCTGTGATCATCCCTGTGCAAGCGGAGTATTTCGCGCTCGAGGGTATCTCGCAGCTGCTTAATACGATTCGCATCATCAAGAGCCGCCTCCGACCGTCGCTGGAGATCGAGGGCTTCCTGCTCACTATGTATGACGCCCGCCTGCGTCTGGCAAATCAGATTTTCGAAGAACTTAAGGGCCATTTCGGCGACATGGTCTTCTCTACGGTGATTCCCCGCAATATCAAGCTCTCCGAATCCCCGAGCCACGGGCTGCCGGTGATTCTTTATGACCCCGACAGCCGAGGCGCTATCGCTTATAAGCTCCTGGCTCGCGAACTTATCGCCCGCAACCGTCGGGCCAAGAAACCCATTTCCTGACCAATCCCACTTTTCGCACCATGCAGAAACGCAATGCCCTGGGCCGTGGCCTCGATTCGCTTATATCCATGTCGGACATACGCACAGATGGATCTTCGGCTATAAATGAGATTCCGGTAGACCTTATTCAGCCGAATCCGCAGCAACCGCGCACCTTCTTCTCGGAAGATGCCCTTGACGAACTGGCGGCCTCTATCCGAGAGCTAGGCATAATTCAGCCGTTGTCGCTGCGAATGAATCATGACGGCACTTATCTGATCATCGCCGGCGAACGCCGCTGGAGAGCCGCCCGTATGGCCGGACTATCTTCTGTGCCGGCTTACGTGCGCACCGCCTCCGACACGGAAATCACTGAGATGGCGCTTATCGAGAATATTCAGCGTGAGGACCTCAATGCTATTGAGGTGGCCCTGACTTTCCGTAAGCTTATCGATACGTATCATCTTACTCAGGACCGCCTTTCCGAACGGGTGGGAAAGAAACGGGCCACTATAGCCAATCATCTGCGGCTTCTTAAGCTGCCGGCGGAAATTCAGCTCGGCCTGCGCGACAGAAAGATCGAAATGGGCCATGCAAGGGCTCTGCTTGCCGTAGACGACCCGGCGAAGCAATTGAAACTGTATGAGTTAATCGTGGCCGAGGGGCTTTCGGTGCGCCGGGTGGAAGAAATGGCTCGTCGTATCGCCGATGAAGGAGAGGTGGCTCCCGCGGCTCCTGCCAAACCGGCTCCGCGCGTGGACTCTCTTTCCGCCCAACTCGAAAAGGAGCTGGCCGCTCTCTTCCCGACCCCGGTGAAGCTTGCCCGACGTCCGGACGGAAAGGGCTCGATCACTCTTCGCTTTTCATCTGACGATGAGCTCCAGACGCTTCTGGATATGTTGGAGAAAGTGAAGTGACCTGTGGCCGCGGATCTTGCTTGTAATTAGTGGGTTATGACCGGATTTTGAAGTTGTAGATATTAATGGATTCAACAGACGCTTTTACCGATAAGAGAACGAGGGAGAAGGAGGGTCGCGACAGCGTGCTTCGGCTGCCGGCGCGTCTCCTTATCGTGATTCTTTGTCTTATCATGCTGCTGCCGCCGGAGTCTGCCATGGCTCTGCGCTCCTTGCAGAATCCGGCTCCCTCTGACAGCACGGAGTATCTCGACGCCGAAATTCTTGTGCGCCGCCCGCAGGACCGTGTCGCTCTTACGGCGGACTCTCTTGCCGATATGGACACGACTATGACTGTCGTCACTGCCAAGGATTATCCTTACGGACTTGACGGAAAAATCCCTTTTAATCCGAATCCCACCCGGGCTGTCTGGCTCTCGGCGCTTTTCCCGGGACTGGGACAGATCTACAATCGCCGGTATTGGAAACTGCCGATTATTGTCGGCGGATTCATGGGACTGGGTTACGGCACGGCCTGGAATAATTCGCAGCTTCGTGACTATACGCAGGCCTATCGCGATTTGCTTGACAGTGACCCTTCCTCTAATTCGTATATGAATTTCTTTCCGCCGACTACGTCGGAAAGTGATCTCGACAAGACGTGGCTGACAAGCACCATGCGCAGCCGACGCGATTACTATCGCCGCAACCGCGACCTCTGTATAATTTGTCTCGTAGGTCTTTATCTGCTTTGTATGGTGGATGCTTACGTAGATGCCTCTCTCGCCCATTTCGATATCTCTCCCGACCTCTCGATGGATGTGGCCCCCGCTGTCATGCTCCCCTCTCCTTCGGAGGGCCGGAAACTTTCGCTCGGCCTGAACTGGGCTATTAATTTTTGAAAATCTTCATCAGCATGAATCTCAAACGACCGATATTTCTGCTAACTCTCGCCGTACTGGCGTTGCAGGGCCATGCACGCCCTGCGAAAAATGCTAATGTCTTTGACGTCAAGAGTAGCATCACGGATGATGCTATCGTCTATCCCGAAAGTTTTGAGACTGATACTCAGAAACTTCTCGAGGGATGGTATATGAAGAATTACACTGCGACCGATGACCGCTATTCAAGCACCTCGGACGTAAAGACAAGCGATGAGACTATCGTGGAGCGTCTGCAGCAGCTCCCCACTGTCATCGAGATGCCTTTCAATCAGATCGTCAGAAGCTATATCGACAGATATACGCAGAAGGGCCGTCCGCAGGTAGCGGCGATTCTCGGCCTGGGCCTCTATTATATGCCTATCTTCGAGCAGGCTCTTGAAGCGGAGGGACTACCTCTCGAACTGAAGTATCTGCCGGTCATTGAGTCGGGTCTCGATCCTAATGCCGTCTCCAAGCATGGAGCCACGGGTCTATGGCAGTTTATGCTTGGATCGGCCCGTGGTCTGGGACTTGAGGTAAATTCGCTCGTCGATGAGCGACGCGACCCATACGTGGCTTCGGCTAAGGCTGCTTCTTTCCTGAAGGATCTGTATGCCACTTATGGCGACTGGTCGCTGGCCATAGCGGCTTATAACTGCGGGCCGGGTGCTGTCAACAAAGCTATCCGTCGTGCCGGCGGCGACGCCAAAAGCCATGACTTCTGGTCGATTTATTATTATCTCTCGCCGGAGACCAGAGGATATGTGCCCATGTTCATTGCAACCAATTACGTGATGAACTACTATCCGCAGCATAATATCTCTCCTGTGCTTCCGACAAAGCCTCTTGTCACGGATACTATAAATATATCTCAGCGTGTTCACTTCGACCAGATCTCAAAGGTGCTGGATATTCCGGTGGAGGAACTCCGGATTCTAAATCCGCAGTATAGGGCGGACGTGGTGCCGGGATCTGCCTCTCATCCTTATCATCTTATCTTGCCCTCGCAGCAGGTGCATGCTTATATTATGAGCGAGGATGCCATTCTGGCTTATGAAGCCGACAAGTATGCCCGTCGTGTCACTGCCGATCCGGGGCGCGAACCTTCTGACAGCGAGACTGTGGAGAATGAATTCGACGACATGGTGGCTGAGGAGAATGTGGCAGAGGTGAAGGCGAGTGCTGCCAAGGCGCGTGAGACTGCCCGCAACAATACCTCTACAACTGCTTCCAAGAATGCCGTGGCCGCCACTACTACGCTCCCGAAGGGGAAGAGTGTCACTCACAAGGTGGCTGCCGGAGAGACGCTGGGCAGCATCGCCGAGAAGTATGGCGTCACTGTGGCAAGCATCAAGGCAGCCAACGGTTTGCGCCGTAATGCCGTGAGGGCTGGTCAGCAGCTGCATATATCCAACTCTTCCGCCGTGCAGACTGCCACCGTCGAGGCTCCTGCGCGTCAGTCGGCGGCTGCCTCATCTTCTTCCAAGAAGAATAGCAAGGCTTCTCATGAAAATCAGTCGGCGTCTTCCAAATCCAAGAAACAGAAGGCTGCCGAAGCCTCTTCGTCCAAGGCCTCTACCCATAAGCTGAAGAATGGTGAGAGTCTCTCGTCGCTCTCTAAGAAATATGGTGTGAGCATTGAGGAGATCAAGAAAGCTAATGGCATGAAGAATGATAATCTCAGGGCCGGCGACAATATCACAATCCCTGCAAAGAAGAGTTCTTCGGCCAAGTCGGGTTCTTCCAAGAGCGCCAAGAAATCCTCTTCTGCATCGGGTTCTTCCAAGAAGGGCAAGAAGAAGAGCCGTAAGAGATAATTTCTCCGAATCATAAAAAGACTAACCGCCCGGTGGACGTGTCCACCGGGCGGTTAGCTTTTTATGTGTTGTGTCTACGTCAGTAGTGTCGGGGCTTAGCGAATCACGATCTTAGTGACCTTATCGCCTGCCTTACGCACATACATTCCGGGGGCAAGAGAGGTACCGTCGACACGGATACCGTCGAATGTGTAGTATTCGGCTTCACTCTCAGGCACTTCTTCTACATCGGCTATCTCTTCGACAGCTGTAGGATCCTTGAAGTCAGCTGCTTTTACAAAAGCTGCGTTCTTCACCTCCCAGTTTGAGGGAGAGCCCATGTCCTGATTGTGGACAGCGGCCACTACCTCAAGATTATCCATATTCCAGTTGGATGAAACATTGAAGGTATACTTATATTCGAATCTATTGTCGGAGTTGAACTCTACAGGAACGCCCCATGTGGAGTTGACATCACGTCCTACATGGTCATGCACATAATTCGTTCCTCCATTCGCCTGCGTGGACGAGTTGATGCCATTCTCCACAAGCCACAATGTAAGGGCAGGTGTGGTGCAGAGGCTCTTGGTGTAGCTCTTGCCTTTCACCACTACATTCAGCTGGTTCTTATTGGTGGATCCATAGGAGACTTCCACAATCAGACCAAGCTGAGACTCCTCGGCAATACGCGCGGCGAGTTCACGCTCAAGACTCTGAGAAGAGACCTGCATCACCGGAGTAGTGGTGATCGTATTGCGGTCCACCATCATTGCAGGAGCATACGTGCTCGAGCTGTTATAGAACCAAATGTATGACCTATCGAAATCGGTCGTGAACTTATCGGTGCCATAACCCGAATGATGGCATACTACAGCCAATCTGTCCTTAAAGTCTTCATCGTGAAGATAGCCTGATATTCTCGTTGCGGCTGAAGGACAGTTCGGACAGCCCTCTGTTGTAAACTCCTCGATAAGCACCACTCTCTGCACAGGCATTTCCACAACCTCGAGACTGCGTATTTCAGAGTTATCATCCATATCGGCGTCTGTGCCGGTATTGATACCGTCAACAAGATACGTCACCTCAAAATTGCGCTCCTGATCCACACGGGGCTGCAGCACGAAAGGCACATTGACCACACCACCGGCTGCAATCGGAACCTGAATGGTCTGCACTGCGTCCTGATCACCGTCGACAAGCATGGAGACATTGAAGGATGATACATCCTTGGTGCCGTAATTCTTCAGCCACATTGAGCCACTGAGTGTTCCGCGGCTCACAACATAAGAGAAGGGAGCATCTATGCTGAGGATCGAGAGATTGGATGCGGGAAGGGCATCTCCCTCAACCACGGCCTCAAGACAGAGACTTCCGTTCTCGGAATTGTCCTGCCAGCCGGCCTCATCTATATCTGCATACCAGGCGCCCGGCACCGGATCGAAGGTATTGGCCAAAGCGTAAGAAGCACCTGTCTGGTGTACGGAATAGCCTATATACAGACCATCCTCGATATCGGAAGGAATGGTCCAGGGGGAATCAAGCGACACTTCCAGCCAGCCTTTTTTCACGGTCTCGGCCTTACCTTCAGCGAGATTCTCGCCTTTGAGGTCGGAACGCAGCCAAACCTTGACATCATCAATATGAAGTTTGGACTGGAGACCAACCTTGATTGCAGTGATTTCCGAACCGGCCATGGATCGGAGCGTGTGTGCAGGCACAAAGATAGCGCCCGAGCTCCACACATCTTTTTTACTGGCTCCATTGTCTCCGGTAAGCTCACATCCGGGATTGACATAGCCGAGTGTGGTGGTGTCGGCAAGTGCCGGAGCCGCCATACCCATGAGGGCCACGAGGGGAAGGATAAATTGTTTCATGATTTATTATTAGTTATTACTGATTATTCCTGTCAATAAGTTATTATTTTCTGTATGCGCTGTTCATTGACTTGGCATCAGGCATCGATGTTGGCATAAGTGGCATGACTCTCTATAAATTCGCGTCGCGGACCCACTTCCTCTCCCATGAGTACGGCAAAGGTGTGGTCGGCTTCGGCGGCATTGATGAGATTCACCTGCTTGAGCATTCGGTTCTCGGGGTCCATGGTGGTCTCCCACAGTTGCTCGGGATTCATCTCACCCAGACCTTTGTAGCGCTGCAGCGTCATGCGGTTGCGGTCGCCGCCACACTGGGTGTCGACAAATCGCTGCACCTGCTGCTCATCCCACGCATATTCCTGCACCTTGTTCTTTCCTTTAAGCGTACACTTGTAGAGGGGCGGAGTGGCGATATAGAGGTAGCCCTTCTCTATGATCGGACGGATACGGCGGAAGAAGAAGGTCATCAGCAACGTGGCGATATGCGCGCCGTCGACATCGGCATCGGTCATGATTATGATCTTGTTGTAGCGCAGGCGGCTCATATTCGGCGCCTTTGAATCTTCTTCGGTGCCGATAGTCACTCCGAGGGCTTTGAAGATATTGACGATCTCTTCCGACTCGAACACTTTGTGGTCCATCGCTTTCTCCACATTAAGAATCTTGCCTCGCAGCGGAAGGATGGCCTGATAGTTGGGGTTGCGTCCCTGCTTGGCGCTTCCTCCCGCGGAGTCACCCTCGACGAGGAAGAGCTCGCATGCGGCTGCGTCCCGGCTCTTGCAGTCGGCAAGCTTGCCGGGAAGTCCCGCACCGGAGAGGGGCGACTTGCGCTGCACCTTCATCCGGGCGTTGTAGGCGGCATGACGGGCTGTGGCGGCAAGCACCACCTTGTCTACGATCACACGCGCCTGCTTGGGATGCTCCTCAAGGTAGTTGCGGAGCGCTTCGCTGACCGCTGTCTGCACCACGCCGGAGACTTCGTTGTTGCCAAGCTTGGTCTTTGTCTGACCTTCAAACTGCGGCTCTGCCACTTTCACCGACACGACTGCAGTCAGGCCGTCGCGGAAGTCTTCTTTCGACAGCTCTATCTTGAGCTTGTCGAGAAGATGATTATCGTCGGCATATTTCTTAAGCGTGGACGTAAGGCCGCGACGGAAACCCGTGAGATGTGTGCCGCCTTCTATGGTGTTGATGTTGTTGACGTAGGAGTATATGTTCTCGTTGAATGAGGTGTTGTAGGTCATTGCCACCTCCACGGGCACTCCGTTGCGCTCGGTGTTGAGATGGATAATGTCTTCGATGAGCGGCTCTTTCCCTTGGTCGATATATCTGACAAACTCCTTCAGTCCTTCCTCGCTGTGGAATCGCTCGCTGCGAGGGGCTCCGTGTTCGTCGCGCTCACGCATGTCTGTGAGCGTGATGTCGATACCGGCATTGAGGTAGGCGAGATCCCGGAGACGGTTGGCAAGCGTCTCGTAATCATAGATGGTCTCCGTGAAGATGGTGGCATCCGGATGGAAGGTAATGGTGGTGCCGGTGTGATCTGACTCCCCTATCACCTGCAGCTCGCATGTGGGCTTGCCCAGTGAGTATTCCTGCATATACACCTTGCCGTCTCTATGAATCTCGGCACGCAGATAGTCGGACAGGGCATTGACACAGCTGACGCCCACTCCGTGCAGACCGCCTGACACCTTGTAGGATCCTTTGTCAAACTTACCGCCGGCATGAAGCACCGTCAGGACCACCTCAAGCGCGGGCTTGTGCATCTTCTCGTGCATATCCACCGGAATGCCGCGGCCGTTGTCTTCCACTCGTATGGAATTGTCTTCAAGGATGGTCACTGCTATACGGTTGGCATATCCGGCTAATGCTTCATCAATAGAGTTGTCCACTACCTCGTAGACCAGATGATGCAATCCTCGGCCGGAAATGTCGCCGATATACATGGCCGGGCGTTTTCTCACTGCCTCCAGACCTTCGAGCACCGTGATGTTGTCGGCCTGATATTGGCTGCTCCCGGCTGCCTTTTCTTCTATTCTCTCTTCTGTTGCCATTGTCGGGGTTTTTCTTCTTTGTCTTTTCCGGCCTTTCTCTATTCCTTGCTCAGGACGATCCGCAGCCCGCTGTCGCGTGCTTCTATCTCCCGGGATTCGTGGCGCAAAGCCGAATTTTTCATTTTACAAAGGTAGTAAAATTTCCCGATATATGGAAGCTCTTCTTATATTTAACTCAAAACAACTCTCCTTAATATATTGTTAATTCAAAAAAAAGCTTAATTTTGCGCCCGATTCTTCCGAACATCGCTCCCTGACCGCGGCAGCGGATGCTGAATAGGAGATTGATATGCTGAGGGAAAAGAGGTATTAAATTTGTCAAGATGAAGAATCTCGTCATAGTAGAGTCGCCTGCAAAGGCGAAGACAATCGAGAAATTTCTTGGACCGGACTTTACGGTCCTTTCCAGCTACGGCCATATACGCGACCTTAAAAATAAGGATTTCAGCATTGACGTGGAGGGCGACTTCTCGCCTGTATATGTCATTCCCGACGATAAAAAGAGCCTCGTGGCCAAGCTTAAAGCGGCTGCTGCTCAGGCTGATGTGGTGTGGCTCGCTTCCGATGAAGACCGGGAGGGAGAGGCTATCGCCTGGCATCTCGCGGAGGTGCTCGGGCTTAAGCCGGAGAATACCCGCCGTATCGTTTTTCACGAAATCACCAAGCCGGCTATCCTCAACGCTATCGCTAATCCGCGCTCTATCGACATCGACCGGGTTAATGCTCAGCAGGCGCGCCGTGTGCTCGACCGTATTGTCGGATTCGAACTCAGCCCTGTGCTATGGCGCAAGATTAAACCGGCTCTCTCGGCCGGACGTGTGCAGAGTGTGGCAGTAAGACTGATATGCGAACGCGAGATGGAGGTGGAGGCTTTCTCTCCGGAATCTTTCTTCCGTATAAATGCCATTTTCCTCACTCCGGAGACGCTCACGCCCGTGAAAGCGGAGTGCCCGCGTCGTATGCCGGATGAGAAGGAGGCGCTCGAAATGCTCGAAAGATGCAGGAATGCCCGCTTTGAAGTGAGCGATATTCAGGTCAAACCGATGAAAAGATCGCCCCAACCGCCTTTCACCACCTCCACTCTTCAGCAGGAGGCTTCCAAACGACTCGGTTTTTCTGTCAA
This sequence comes from Bacteroidales bacterium, assembly GCA_014800515.1. Classification (GTDB taxonomy): domain Bacteria; phylum Bacteroidota; class Bacteroidia; order Bacteroidales; family Muribaculaceae; genus Lepagella. Next base: position 2,641 of record JAAVFY010000063.1, on the reverse strand, counting down.
TCAGACTATGATGGTGGCTCAAAAACTGTATGAGGACGGACGCATCACGTATATGCGTACCGACTCGACAAATCTCTCGGATCTTGCGATCAATGATATTGCCCGTGAAATAAAGGAGATGTATGGCCCCGACTGGAATAAGACTCGTAAATATCACACCCATTCCAAAGGCGCACAGGAGGCTCATGAGGCGATCCGCCCAACTTACGTGAGCAATCGCACCATCCCCGGCTCCGAGGCCGAGAAGAAACTCTATAATCTTATCTGGCAAAGAGCTGTTGCTTCACAGATGGCCGACGCCCTGCTGGAGAAGACGAATGTCACTATCTCCTCTCCGGATTCGCCCGATAAGTTTCATACCGAGGGCGAAGTCGTGAAGTTTCCGGGCTTCCTGTCGGTCTACGGTATCGGCGAAGACGCCGATGATCCGTCGATCCTGACCCCAGACCGACGAGACCAGAATATTCTGCCGCCCCTCTCTCAGGGAATGCCGCTCTCTACGGAGAAAATCACCGCCACCCAACGTTTCACTCAGGCTCCTCCACGATACACGGAAGCTACGCTCGTGAAAAAAATGGAGGATCTCGGCATAGGCCGTCCATCCACCTACGCCCCTACCATCCACACTATCCAGGCCAGGGAATACGTGAAACGCGGAGATATGGAGGGCACTCCGAGAAACTATGAGGTGATCACTCTGACCGATGGAAAGCTGGAACGGCAGACGCTCACCGAAAACACCGGAAGTCAGAAAGGAAAACTCGTCCCTACTGATATCGGACGTGTTGTCAACGACTTCCTGACTGAAGCCTTCCCTGATATTCTCGACTATAACTTCACCGCCAAAGTGGAGGAGAAATTTGATGAGATAGCAGAAGGAAAACTCGGATGGAAAAACGAAATAGCCGATTTCTATGGAGATTTCCACCCGGGAATCGAGACTATCAACACCAACCGGTCAGAACACAAAATCGGAGAACGCGTACTCGGCACTGATCCGCGTTCAGGCCGGCAAGTTTCCGTGAAGATCGGTCGCTTCGGACCTGTGGTGCAGATCGGTGAGGCCAGCGATGAGGAAAAACCGCTTTTCGCATCCCTTCCTGCCTCTCTGAGCCTCTATACCCTTACACTCGATCAAGCTCTCAAACTCTTCGAACTGCCGCGCACACTCGGCGAATTAGACGGGCTACCCGTCACGGCAGCCGCCGGACGCTTCGGCCCATACGTGAAACACGGCTCTCTATACGTATCCATACCCAAAGGACAGACCCCGCAAGCCATCACTTTCGAAGAGGCAGAAGCCCTCATCAGAGCCAAACAGGAAGCTGAAGCCAACAAACTCATAAAGGAATTTGAAGAGATGCCCGGTCTACAGATTCTCAACGGACGCTACGGACCATACATGGCCTACAAACCCGAAGGAGCAAAAAAAGCCGTGAACTATCGTCTTTCAAAAGATCTCACTCCGGCCGACATAACCCTCGAACAAGCCAAAGAAATAATGGCAAAACAGGACGCTGCGCCAAAGAAACCGCGCCGCAAAACTGCCTCAAAATAGGATTCAATGGCTTCGGTTTCCCGAAAAATCAACCATTTCGGGACATAATTTATCACGTAAATCTAAAAAAGGAAACATTCCCTTTGAATAATTTGGAAAATTTTTCTAATTTTGCATTCAGCAAAGAATTCAGTGCGCATATTCAAGGCACGAGGCAGCATAGATTGCCGTCGGCAAATATGCGAACTACAAGAGCAATTAAGAGTATTTTATTATAATAATATCACGTCATATTTTATCTCATAAGAAATACTCTTAAAAAAGCATTCCTGGATTCAAATAACAATACGTTATTCTCATTCATTTTACAACATTATAAAATTAGGAATAAATAATTAGGTGTAAATTTAGGGAACTGATAGAATCAGTAATTAAGCGCAACGAAGCGGTTTCGTCGCGAGACACAACCAGCTCAGCTTCACAGGAGACTGTGAAAAATCCCACGTTCCGAGCAGCAGCAATGCCACTTGGAACGTGGTTTTTTACCTGCCCCCTCCCTATAGCCAATACCTCCTCCCAACTCCCACCCCTGCCCACTTCCCCTCCACTTCCTCTCTTTCCCTCCCCTCTTTATCCCCTCTCCCTCCCCTCTCATAACTCTGTCATATTACCGAAAACTCCTCCACCCTCCCCCCTCTCTCCCCTATCCACTATCCCGCCTCCCAATTCCCTCCGATTCCTTCCTATTCTCTCAATAAAAAACTCTAACCCTCCGCTCCCCCTTTCCCCGTCACACTGACCTCCGACTTTAATTTCTCCCTCAAAAAAATTCGCCAAAAACTTGCACATCTAAAAACAAATACCTAACTTTGCACTCACAAAGCCCAGGTGGCGGAATGGTAGACGCGCTCGTTTCAGGTGCGAGTGCTGCGAGGCGTGCAGGTTCGAGTCCTGTTCTGGGCACAGATAAAGCGAGATAACTCATTGAAAATTCAATAGTTATCTCGCTAATCTTTTATTTAACTGGCAAATTACTGGCAAATACGGCTCAAGCCGTAATTCCAGTGCATTTGTTAAAAGGGGAGGTAGTATAGTGTTAAAATTCAGGCATACAGTTTGACGAGCCGAAAGATAAAGAAATCG
>JAAVFY010000062.1 GCA_014800515.1 Bacteroidales bacterium | reverse complement strand
TAGCCCGCCTTTCGGCGGGTTGTCCCCCTGACAAGGGCAGGTTGCATACGTGTTACTCACCCGTGCGCCGCTCGCCGGCGGTAGGAGCAAGCTCCTACCCCGCTGCCGCTCGACTTGCATGTGTTAAGCCTGCCGCTAGCGTTCATCCTGAGCCAGGATCAAACTCTCCGCTGTTAGTATGTAAATTACTTTACTTGCTTGTTTCGGTGTCGTGTCTTCTGTCGCTACCCTATCTTTTATATTAGGAAGAGTGCTGTCAGAAGCCCCGACTGTTTGTGTCTGATTGGCCCTTCGCTTTCGCTTTATGGTCGCTCTCGGAATCGACGGAAAGGCTTCGTTTTTAACTTGTTCCTTCACCGTTCGTTTCTGTTGTCTTGTGGCATCTTTGTCAATGTTCTTTTCGCTTCCGAGGCGTTCGGTGTGTCACCGTGTTTCCTCGTTTGCGGTTGCAAAGTTACAACCGTTTTCGCCCGCCACCAAATTTTGTTCGCACTTTTTTCTGATTTCTTCCTTATCACGCCACTATTTTATTGATTCTTAACTAAATCAACAAATGTTAAAATCTGTTTTGATTTGTTAAGACATGGAACACCCAGGCGCTTTATGACCCCTATTTTACTTGTTTTTTCATTTGAATTTTTTGGCCTGACTCTATTTTTTATGGTAAAAAAGAGCCTTACTCACCACTGAGACCCCATAAATCAATATCATCATCAACACAATTGCCGCCGAAGCGGGCACCGAAATCCACACCGACACCAATAATCCGCCCAAACATCCCGCCAAAGAGATTGCGCCGGAGAGTATCATCAATCTGCTGAAACGTCTGGCGAAGAGTTCGGCTGTCATTTGCGGCAACGACATCACTGACATCAACAGCATAATTCCTATAAGACGAATCGCAAGCACTATCCCTACAGATACAAGAACAGTCATAACTATATTCACTGCCGTCACGGGGAGATGGCGAGTCCGTGCAAAGTCCTGATCAAAGCTTATGGCCTCTATATAGGGGAACAGCAAGGCATACCATCCCAATACTATTAATGTAAATCCGCAGAAAATGAGCAGATCAGAAGGCGTTATAGTCAGTACGTTTCCAAATAAAAAAGTATTGAGTTCAGGCACATTGCCGGTGGATAAGGAGACGAACACCACCCCGATCGCCATACCAAGGGCCCAGATAACGGCTATAGCGGAATCGCGACGGACCCTTCGTGACGACAGCCAATCCACTCCCAAAGACCCGACCATGGCAAAGAGGGCTGCCATGGCTATCGGACTCACTCCGAGCCAATAGCCAAATCCCAGTCCTCCGAAACAGGCGTGGGTGATACCGCCGGAAATGAATACCATTCGCCGGCTTACAATATATGTACCTATCAACGCCGAGGCAAGCGAGATCATCACTATCCCCCATAGCGCATTCCTTCAAAACGGATAGGAAAGCAATTCTACAAGATCTTCCATCAATTTGGGCTGTATTTATTTCTCCATCGCCAACGACTGCTGTCCGCGCAGTTCGCCAACAATCATCAGAAGTTCGTCGCGCACCTCTATCGGCAACGAGATTTCCCTCACCTGAAGACTCCTGCTCCACCCTGCCACATCTTCCGGCAAGAGCGTCATGAGGATCTCCCTAAATTCTTCCACCTCCTCGGGAGAATATGAAAGCGGCTCACGACCCTTAAATCTGTCGAGTTCCTCGTCATCATAATAGACAATCTCGGTGTCGAGCGGCGACAGTGAGGTCTTCTCGCATACGGCGTGCTGTCCGCAGCATTCCTCCTCCCCCTTTGCCACTTCAGTTTCCATATCTCCCCGTGGCAAACTACCATCGGGGTTATTTGTCTCACTCCCGGTCGCAACCGTTTTTCTCATCCTGCGCCTGTCGTGGATATACAACACTATCCCTATCAGGATCGTGGCTAAAAGAATTATCAAGGCTCCTTTCATAATTTCGCTATCTCTTTCCGGAAGCCGGGAAACGATTTTGTCTCCACTTCCGGATGCTTTATTATAATGTTATCATATATCACTGACAAAATTCCGAAGGCCATCGCCATACGATGGTCGCCATAAGTGGCGATCTCTATTCTCTCCCCTTTCGGATGATAGTCGGCGGCCGGGTCATACATAATGAAGTCAGCTCCACACTCCACTCCGTAGCCAAGACGATTCAACTCAATGGCAAGTGCGGAGATACGGTCGCATTCCTTATGGCGAAGATGACCTATTCCCTCAAATCTGTAGGGGATACGGGCGGCACAGCAGCCTACGGCAAGCGCTGGCACAAGGTCGGGAGTATCCGAAAGGTTCAGTCGAAATCCCTCGCGTCTGACTTTCTTCATACGATCCCTAAAATCATCATTCCTTCTTATCACTACTCCTTCGGCTCTCTTCTCTGTGGAGATACCCGATATTTCCATAAGTGCAGCGCATCGGCTATCGCCCTGAAGGGACTTCCCAGGCATCGGGAGACCGGGAAGATATATATCCGGAACCACAGTATCATCACCGGCGGCCAAAAGGTATTCATAGAAATAGGAAGCCGCACTCCAGTCAGACTCCATCTCATAGAGTGGTGAGGGAGTGTAGCCTCCTGGCCGGACAATAACCTTATCTTCGCCCAGAGACACCTGCGCTCCGAAACGTCTCATCACTTCGGCCGTCATCCTAATATATGGATAAGACACACTCTCACCCTCGAGTCTCACGACAGCCCCGTCTCTCCACATAGGGGCCGAGAGCATGATTGCACTTATGAATTGGGAACTCACTGAGGCATCAAGCAAGATCTCACCTCCCTTCAATCTTTCTCCTCTCACCATAAAAGGAGGCTGCGACTCCAAAGTGCCACCCCCTTTTATACAAGCCCCGACTTGCCGCAAAGCATTCACGAGCGGCATCAACGGGCGCCGGCGTTGACCCTCGCCACAATCTATCATCCCGATGACGCCGGGCAGGGAAGCCATCACGGGTAAAAAGAAGCGCATGGTTGTGCCTCCCTCCCCCATGTAATACTTGGTGTCAGACAAGAAGGATGAATTTTCTTCTCCCTCTTCCACCGTCCGCTTGAGCTGCAGCAACGCTGAATGCAGTTCGCGTGTATCGTCAGCTCCGGGCAGAGTAAGACAGTCAAGACAACCACCACTCCAGAATAGAGCCACCATCACTCTGGCGGCGATACTCTTAGAAAGGGGTAGAGATATTGTGATTGTCTCAGCGGCGCGGGAAGAGCAGACAGGCATCGCCATAAGAAAGAAATCTATAATCAGAACCAAGGGCTTCTCTATATATCTTTCTCCACTGCAGATCGGGAGATGAGGCATCCTCTATGTGCCTGTCAAGGAAGGAGGATACGAGCAGGAGAAGTGTGGATTGCGGTTGATGAAAATTTGTCACCATACAGCTGACAATCCGCCATTTGAATCCGGGCGCTATCATGATGGAGGTGGATGCAGACAGATTATCCTGATTATGCTTATCCATATAGGATAAAATAGCACGTAATGACTCCACTGTGCCGAAGTCGTCGCTGTTGTCCTCGTAATATGGGTCCCATTGGCCCACTGTCAATACGTCGCCTCCGCGCATAATGCGTCTTCCTATATATGGCAGAGACTCCAGCGTACGCACTGTCGTTGTGCCCACAGCCACTATTCTCCGTCCTTTCTCCACTGCCTCTATCAGGGCCATGACCAGGCCTCGGCTGACGGAGAAAGCCTCCGTATGCATGGCATGACCTCCGATGGTCGGCGACTTCACAGGTTGGAAAGTGCCGGCTCCGACGTGGAGTGTCACTTTCATTATACTTATATTATGTGCCTCAATCCCATCAAGCACCCGCTGAGTGAAGTGGAGACCGGCAGTGGGCGCAGCCACAGATCCTCGTTCTCTGGCATAGACTGTCTGATAATCGTCGGAGTCTGTCTCCTCTGTGTCACGTTTCAGATAAGGGGGTATGGGTATCCGGCCGGCCGCATCCACTATTGTGGCAAAAGTCACCTCCGGAGCGTCCCAACGGAAAATAATCTCCCTGGAGTTGCCCGGAAGTTCGCGCCCCCGACTGGCGGTAAGAATCACAGGCCGCGACAGCCCTTCCACCTTCAGCTCCATTGTCAATTCACCCTCTTTCCAACGCTTGAGATTGCCGACAAGGCAACTCCAGATACACTCCCCCCTACTCTGAAACATCAGATTATAATCGGTAGGAGACAGTGGTTCGAGCAGGAATATCTCTATACGTGATCCTGTGGTCTTATAGAAACTCATTCGCGCATTGATCACTCTGGTGTCGTTGGCTATAAGTAATGACGAGGGCGGAAGCAGATCGGGCAGTTCGGTGAATATCCTATGCGAAATCTCCCCATCGGGTCGGCTGAGAAGCAGACGGCAACGATCACGTTCCGCAAGGGGATGACGGGCTATCTTTTCGTCGGGGAGTTCGTAGTCGAATTCGGAGACTGATATATCACTTACCATAAGCAGTTATTTCACCTCGGCTCACCCACAATGCTAATCCTCCGCTGATGAGTTGCGGCTTAAAAATATCAATGGTCGAAATAATCTTCTGTTTACGGACAGGGGCGGCTATGTCTGTCCCTGCCATTACCGCCGAGGCGGCAAACCTACTCCAAGGAAGGCTTCTTCTTTTTTCACTCATGAAAAAAGAAAAATAAATTTTAAGACCACCAATATTTTAAAACCGCCGGACTTCGGACAAGATTGCCATGAATGAGACCGGAAACATTAGTATATTTTTATATTTGTACTTCAGTCTACAAAATTAAACATTTTCCTCCACACATTCCCCACGTTTCACGTAGCAACACTCTTCTCCTCTCCTCCCTCTCCGGCAAAATCTCCCGATCGCGCTCCTCTCTCTCACTCTTCCTCATCTTTTTTCAAAATTTTCGCTCTGACACTCCCATATCATTACATACTAATAATCAATTACTTATATAAGTAAAATTCTCTTTTCAAAAGTTATATCAAAATATTTTTTCAATTTTTCTTCAAAAAAATTTGGTCAGTTCGAAAATAAGCCCTAACTTTGCACTCGCAAACGGGCGATTAGCTCAGCTGGTTTAGAGCGTCTGCCTTACAAGCAGAGGGTCTGCGGTTCGAATCCGTAATCGCCCACCGTTTCAAATACGAGTCCCTTACAGGACTGCCGAAAGGCATCTCGGGCGATTAGCTCAGCTGGTTTAGAGCGTCTGCCTTACAAGCAGAGGGTCTGCGGTTCGAATCCGTAATCGCCCACTCCCCGAATAAATTTACAAAACCTTACCAAGACGGCTAATTCGCGAGAATTGGCCGTCTTATTTTTCATACCCTGTCTCCTCTTCATTTCGCAGACACTGCTCAGGGCAGCTGTCTTCCAACCCTTTTCAGGGCATAAGCACGAGACGTTGATATAACTCTCTGAATTTTTCTTCAAGTAGATCCGTAGCCTTGACTTGGCCATTAGACAAAAGGATGCCGGGATGTGAAGGCGACGTCTGGATAAGCGCACTCTTCACTGCCGCCAACCACCGGTAACGCTCCTCCACGGGCAATGAAGGAAACGGCACATCTGTCCGAAGAAATGCCTCCAGCTGTATGCGCAATCGTTCGCAGTCCAACCGCGGACTCAATATCCGCAGTCGGTCGGTGTCAATATTTACTCTGACCTGCAACCATCGCTGCCGCTTCGACATCATCATGAGGCCGACATTGAGAAACTCACCCCGCTCTATATCGGGAACACACCGTAAGATACTATATTCGTAGATTATCTTTTCCATAGCATAGACCAATTCGCAATCTTAGCCTTCCCTATCTCATAAAGCAGCTCTCTGCCTGACAGCCTCCTTCACAAATATGTTGCTCGTCGCAAGTCGTTCGGTCAGAAACCGACGATAACCCTCGCGTCTTTCAGCTGCTGAAATCTCACTTCCCTCCTCCTCAAGCCATTCGTCGGGTATCATATCCACTATCTTCGAAAGAGTGCGTGGTGTTATGGCCTGACGCATAAGCCGGTCGGCCTCCTCCAATTTTGTGGCGATTGGCAACAGCGCATGGCGGGAAATAAATGGAAACGGATCGCGAGCCGCTTCCGCAGGGTCACGCCAGGAATGATGAAAATAGAGCGACGCCCCGTGGTCGATGAGCCAAAGTTCGTTATTCCATATCATCATATTCGGATTCAGGCGTGTTCTGTCTACATTGGTCAGAAACGCATCAAGCCAGACTATCCGGGAGGCTTCCATGGGATTCACATCGTTAACGGCCGGATCGAATGTGGCGGCACCGTCAAGAAAGTGTATACCGAGATTTAACCCCTCTGACTTCCGGAGCAACTCCTGCACCTCCTCGTCGGGTTCCGTTATGCCGAACACTGCATCCAAGTCGAGCAATACAAGTTCCGGAGTCTTGAATTTGAACGCTTTTGCCACCATGCCTCCTATAAATTCTGATATAAGCGCCTTCTTCCCATGGCCGGCCCCGAGCAATTTCACCACATATCTAAACCCATCTCCGGCTTCCGCCAATGCAGGCAACGAGCCTCCCTCGCGCATCGGGAGGATATAGCGTGTCAATTCTTCCCTTCTAATTTCCATTATCTCTTGATTATAAATAGCAGGTAGGAGTAGCATATCGGCTACTTAGTCCCGATCTCACAAATTTACTCGAAAACACACAGCCTCCGCATCAACATTTTTGTGAGATGAGGTCTTAGTATAAACGAGGATCCGCAGCCAAGGGTTGGCTGCGAATCCTCATATTATATCAGGGCCGGTCCTTGCGGCCGATCAATCATTTTGCTGAAAGATACTCGTCGATAGCCTTGGCTGCCTTTCTGCCGGCACCCATAGCGAGAATCACTGTGGCGGCTCCGGTCACGGCGTCTCCTCCGGCGAACACACCTTCTCGTGAAGTGTGACCCTCCTCGTCGGCCACAATACAGCCACGACGATTGGTCTCCAGACCATCGGTAGTGCTCTTGATGAGGGGATTGGGGCTTGTGCCGAGTGCCATGATGACTACATCACACTCTATCTCGAAATTGCTTCCCTCCTTAGCGACAGGTGAGCGACGTCCGCTCTCATCAGGTTCGCCAAGTTCCATCTCAACACACTCCAGTGCTTTCACCCAGCCTTTCTCATCACCGATGACACGCACGGGATTGGTGAGCATACGGAACTCGATACCCTCCTCCTTGGCGTGATGCACCTCCTCAACGCGTGCCGGAAGCTCAGCTTCCGAGCGACGATAGACTATCACGGCATCAGCTCCGAGACGCTTGGCTGTACGCACTGCGTCCATGGCGACATTGCCACCGCCTACCACCACAACACGGCGCCCGGTGTAGATCGGTGTGTCATACTCATCGTCGTAGGCGTGCATCAGGTTGGCTCTGGTCAGGAATTCGTTGGCGGAGCATACACCATTGAGATTCTCACCCTCGATTCCCATAAAACGCGGAAGACCGGCTCCGGAACCCACAAACACGGCATCGAATCCTTCGCGATCAAGCAGATCGTCGACTGTCATTGTGCGTCCAACCACTACGTCAGTCTCTATCTCCACACCAAGCTTACGCACTTCGTCTACCTCCTTTGCCACGATTCCCTCTTTGGGAAGACGGAACTCCGGAATACCATACACGAGCACACCGCCCACCTTGTGGAGAGCTTCGAATATCTTCACCTCATAGCCGGCCTTGGCAAGGTCAGATGCGCAGGCCAGACCTGCAGGGCCTGACCCTACGACTGCCACACGCTTGCCGTTGCGGGCGGGAAGCTCCACATTCACCTCATCGGAATGAGCGATCTTCCAGTCGCCTACATAGCGTTCAAGCTTACCGATAGCCACCGGCTCGGACTTTATACCCAATACACAAGCACCTTCACACTGAGACTCCTGCGGACATACGCGGCCACAGACACTCGGCAGTGTGCTGTCAACAGAAATCACCTCAGCAGCTCCGCGCAAATCGCCTTCAGCCACTTTCTTGATGAATCCGGGGATATTCACATGCACCGGACACTGACCAACGCAGCGTGGCACCTTGCAGTCAAGACAACGCGATGCCTCGAGAGCCGCCTCTTCATCATTATACCCGTAGCACACTTCCTCAAAATTAGCGGCACGAACCTTCGGATCCTGCTCGCGCACCTTCACACGAGGTATTCTGTTAGCCATTACACTTGCATTTATGAGTTTCCGGATTGCTTTTCTTATTGTCTCTGTACATGTTCTGACGACGCATAGCCTCATCAAAGTCTACCTTGTGGCCGTCGAACTCAGGACCGTCGACACATGTGAATCTGGTCTCGCCATCGACACTCACACGGCAGGCGCCACACATTCCGGTGCCGTCCACCATCAGGGCGTTGAGGCTCACCATTGTGGGGATGCCGTATTCCTTCGTGGTCATGGCCGCAAACTTCATCATGATCATGGGGCCGATAATCACACAGTGGTCATATTTCTTGCCCTGATTGTCAATGAGATCCTTCATCAGACCGGTCACCATGCCATGGAATCCCTCGGAACCGTCATCGGTGCAGAGATACACGTTGCCTACCTCTTTCATCTCATCCACATAAGTGAAGAGATCCTTGGTCTTGGCTCCAATCACCACATCCGCATCCACACCATGCTCCTTGAGCCATTTCACCTGGGGATACACGGGCGCGGTGCCTACACCGCCGGCTACGAAAAGTATCTTCTTCGCCTTGAGCTCATCCTCCGGAAGATCCAGAAGGTCGGAGGGACGACCCAGCGGACCGGCAAAATCAACAAAGGAATCTCCCAACTCCAATGAGTTGATCTTATGGGAGGAGAAGCCTACCTCCTGTGTGACGATAGTCACTGTTCCTGCCTCAGGGTCATAGTCGCATATAGTCAGAGGGATACGCTCGCCCTGCTCGTCAGTGCGCACTATCACGAACTGTCCCGGCTTGGCGGACGATGCCACACGCGGAGCGTGCACCTTCATCTCCGTGATTCGCGGGGCAAGTACGCGCTTGCTTACAATTTCAAACATGCTGTCGTTTTAGAAAAAGTTGTTATTGCGCGCAAAAGTAGGGATATTTTTCGGTTGCTGCAAAAATTAATTCCAAAATCTTCCCTCTCATATTTGGCACTCCGCCATTTTTAGGCTATTTTTGCATTTTAATAAATCTCACAACCATTGGATATGGATCTTTTCGACCGGATAAGCGAGGACATTAAGAAAGCTATGCTTGCTCGCGAAAAAGTGCGCCTCGAAGCTCTCAGAGGTGTTAAGAAGGAATTTCTGGAGGCCCGCACGGCCAAGGGTGCCGGAGGCGTGCTGACGGATGAGAACGCGCTTAAGATTCTCATCAAGATGGTGAAACAACGCAAGGAAAGCGCCGCTATATTCACCGATAATAATCGCCCCGAACTGGCTGCCAACGAACTCGCAGAAGCTGCTGTCATTGAAGAATACCTCCCTCGCCAGCTGTCGTCCGAGGAACTCGTGGCTGAAGTGAAGGCTATCATTGCCGAGACAGGAGCCTCCTCTCCAAAGGAGATGGGAAAGGTGATGAAACTCGCCTCTCAACGTCTCTCAGGTCGCGCCGACGGACGCCAGATCTCCGAGACCGTCAAAACTCTGCTCGCACAGTAAATCCATTCTCGCCCCTTCTTTCCTCTCCCCCCGGGCTCTCTTCTCGATTCACATTCGATACAAAATACAAGATGCTAACGCTCCAGACTATAAAACAAGACCCAGAGTTCGTCATCCGGCGTCTCGCCGTCAAAGGATTCGACGGCAGAGCCGTCATCACTGAAATACTCGAAATCGACTCCGAACGCCGCCGCCTTCAGCAACGTTGCGACTCCGATGCTTCGGAACTCAAGAAACTCGCTGCCTCTATCGGGGCCCTCATGAAGAAGGGAGAGAAGGAGGAAGCCGAGAAGGCCAAGACACGTGTGGCCGAACTCAAAGGAGCTGCCAAGGGCCTGCAGGACCGACTCGAGGAGTGTGAGTCCAAAATGCGCGACCTGCTTCTGACAGTGCCCAATCTCCCCTGCGACGCTGTGCCTGAAGGACTATCGGCCGAGGATAATGTGGTGGAAAAGACAGGCGGACCGATGCCCGACCTCGGTCCGGATGCCCTCCCTCATTGGGAACTGGCTAAGAAATATAACCTTATCGACTTTGAAACGGGTGTGAAAGTGACCGGCGCCGGGTTCCCGTTCTACATCGGCAAGGGCGCACGCCTCCAGAGAGCTCTGATACAGTTCTTCCTTGATGAGGCATGGAAAGCGGGATACACCGAAGTGGAACCTCCCTTCGTAGTCAATACCGCCTCGGGATATGGCACAGGACAGCTGCCTGACAAGGAGGGACAGATGTATCACGTCACTGTCGACGACCTCTATCTCATCCCCACGGCGGAGGTGCCTGTCACGAATATGTATCGTGATGTCATCATCCCCGCTGCCGAGCTTCCGAAGAAGAACTGCGCCTACTCCCCCTGCTGGCGCCGCGAGGCCGGCAGCTATGGCAAGGATGTACGCGGTCTCAACCGTCTGCACCAGTTTGATAAAGTGGAAATCGTGCGTATCGAGAAACCGGAGGATTCTTACGCTGCCCTCGAGGAGATGAAAGACCATGTGCAGGGTCTGCTCGAAAAACTCGGTCTCCCCTGGCATATTTTACGTCTCTGCGGCGGCGACATGTCGTTCACATCGGCTATCACTTTTGACTTCGAGGTGTGGAGCGCGGCACAACAACGCTGGCTTGAAGTGAGCTCCGTCTCCAATTTCGAGACATATCAGGCCAACCGTCTGAAATGCCGCTATCGCGACTCTGGTAAGAAAATCCATCTCTGCCACACCCTCAACGGCTCGGCTCTCGCTCTTCCACGCATCGTGGCAGCCCTGTTGGAGAACAATCAGACCCCTGACGGCATAATCGTCCCGGAGTGCCTCCGCAAATATACGGGCTTTGATATCATCAACTGATAACACCGCCTTCTGCTTACTACCCTTAAAACCATACATATCTTAGACTTTCATCATGCTACAGAACCCTACTCAAGGCAAAGCCTATATCAGCAAAGAGGAAAAGAAGATTCCTATCGACGATCCCTCAGGAAAATGGTCTGACCTCACCCTTCTGCCGGAATGGGAAGAGAATTTTTATAACGTCTATACCGTAAGGAAGCACGGCAAATGGGTGATGCTCAAGGCTCTAAAACCGCAGTACGCATCGCAAGAGGAATACCGTCGGATGCTGGAGAAGGAGTTCGACACGCGCTATAATCTCGCCCACCCCAACATCGTGATGGTCAACGACCTCGAAGATGTCCCTGGAGTGGGGCGAGCAATTATCACTGATGATGTCTATGGCTATTCCTTGCGTCGTCTTATCGATGAGAAACGTCTGACCCCGAAGATAGTACACCGCCTTCAGACTCAACTCCTGGATGCCATGGAGTATATTCAGGAGAATCATATAGTGCACCATACTATTACTCCCGACACGATTATCTTTACGGAATACAACGAGAATCTGAAGCTCATCGATGTGGGCTATGACCAGACCTCCTCTCTCTCGGCTCAAGACACACGCACCGATATCCAAAGCTATGGAGATGTGCTCTCCGAAGTGCTCGACAACCTGCCGGCTCCCCTCCCGCGCCTGCGGAAGATAGCCAACCGATGCCGCGACAAATCCAACTCTTTCTCCTCGATCACCGACCTGCAACTCGCTGTGGAGCGTCGCAATTCAAGCACTATTTATATTTTCCTTTGCGTCTTCATTGCCGTAATGGTCGGCTTGCTCGTCTGGCTCTCGCTGCATTGACGTATTCCTTGACCCCGATATTTTTATCTATGATAGAGATCAGAGAACTCTCCCCCTCAAAGGCCAATCTGAAGAAGTTTACCCAATTTCAAATTGACCTTTATCGCGATAATCCCTACTATGTGCCTCCGCTGATTAGCGACGATGTGGCAACTCTCTCTCCTGATGTCAACCCAGCTTTCGACTTCTGCGAAGCCGCCTATTTCATGGCATACCGCGACGGAAAACCGGTGGGCCGCATTGCGGCTATCCTCAATAATCAGGTCAACGAACATCACTCTTCCAATGATGTGAGATTCGGATTCGTCGACTTCATCGATGACCCGGAAGTCTCCGCGGCTCTCTTCAATGCCGTGGAGGAATGGGGACGTAAAAAAGGGAAGGACCGTATTATCGGCCCGCTCGGCTTCACCGACCTTGATCATGAAGGGATGCTCGTGGAGGGGTTCGAAGAACTCTCCACCATGGCCACCATCTATAACTATCCTTACTACGTAGACCATATTCAGCGTCTGGGATATGAGAAAGATTCCGACTGGATGGAGTTCTTGATGGAAGTGCCCGACGGCATTCCGGAGAAATATAACCGTATCGCGGAGATTGTGAAGAAGAAATTCGGTCTGCGGGTTCTCAAATTCAACAGCCGAAAGAAGATCAAAGCTCAGTATGGCAAGGCTCTCTTCCATCTCATCAATGATGCGTATGACGGCTTATATCAATATTCTCATCTCTCCGATCGCCAGATAGACTATTACATCGATATTTATCTCGGGCTGCTCGACCTTGACCTTGTCACTCTAATCGTGGATAAGGACGATAATCTTGTGGGCGTCGGCATCTCTATGCCCTCCATGAGCCGGGCTCTCCAGAAGAGCCGCGGACGCATGTTGCCCCTGGGATGGTGGCATCTGCTGAAGGGACTTAAGGGAAAGAATGACAGAGTGGATCTTCTACTGGTGGCTGTGAAGCCGGAGTTCCAGAACAAGGGTGCCAACGCGCTGCTCTTCCAGGATCTTATCCCCCACTACATCAGAAAGGGGTATCGCTATGCCGAATCAAATCCTGAGATGGAGACCAATGGCAAGGTGCAAAGTCAATGGGAGTATTTCAATACCCGCCAACATCGGCGGCGTCGCTCTTTCCGTAAGCAACTATGATGGAAAATAAATCTGAATCCTTTTCTCCACGCACACCGGACACGGGCCTCTCCGGTGCGGAGCTTGTCAATCCATACGACAACTCCGGGGAGGAGCGCAAGGCATTGCAGGTGGAGCGTATGTTCGACTCCATCGCGCCTTCCTACGACTTTATGAACACAGCCATGACTCTGGGACTTTGCGCGCGCTGGCGCGATAAGGCTCTCAATCTTGTCGATGAAGTGCTCTCACGCGCCGGACGCAAGGCTCCGGCCAATGTGCTTGATGTGGCGACCGGTACAGGAGATGTGGCCTTCGCTATGGCCGCCCGTTGGCCGGAATGTCATATCACGGGTATCGACCTCTCCTCTGAGATGCTGAAGAAGGCTGAGGAAAAACTGGAGACAGCCCCCGACTCATCCGCCTCCCGACTGTCTTTCCTTCAGGCAGATTGCCTCCGGCTTCCTTTTAAAGACGCGAGCTTCGACCTTGTGACTGTGGCCTATGGTGTGCGCAACTTCGAGCGTCTCTCAGAGGGTTATCGCGAGATGTTTCGGGTGCTCAGGCCCGGTGGTCTGCTTTGCGTCATCGAACTGTCGCGTCCTGACGGTGTGCTCACCGGTCCGCTCTACGATATTTATACCCGGACTCTAATCCCTCTGGCCGGACGTATCATCAGCGGCGACACAAGAGCTTATTCATATCTGCCTGAAAGCATAGCGGCTGCTCCGCAACGCTCGGCCATGACTCATATCATGAAAGAGGCCGGATTCTCTTCCTGCATCTGGAAGAGCCTTACATTTGGTGCGGCCACCATATATCTTGCGGTGCGTCCCGGCATTCATCGGTCTGACCGCGGCTGAGCTTCTTTAATGTTATAGAAGTTGCATCAACTTCAAGATGTAAAAAATCATACGTAATTTTGAATCGAAAAGATTTTGAAATAATGGCTCCTGTCGGGAGCCGTGAGTCTCTCGCCGCGGCTTTGGCCGCCGGCACCGATGCCATCTATTTCGGCATAGAGGGACTCAACATGCGCTCCCGCTCGAGCGCGAATTTCACAGCCGATGATATGGCGGAGATCGCTGCCTTGTGCGCCTCAAAAGGGGTCAAGACCTATCTCACTGTCAATACCGTCATCTATGACTCCGACATGACGCTGATGCGCACTATTGTTGATCGCGCGCGCGAGGCCAATATCACGGCTATCATTGCTTCGGATATCGCTGTCATCTCTTATGCCGTCAGTCAAGGAGTGGAAGTACATATCTCCACTCAGGTCAATATCACGAATATCGAGGCCGTGCGGTTCTACGCCCAATGGGCCGACGTCATGGTGCTCGCCCGCGAACTTAATCTTGATCAGGTGCGTGAGATTCATGAGGCCATCATCAGAGAGGATATCCGAGGACCACGCGGCGAACTCGTGCGTCTGGAGATGTTCTGCCACGGTGCGCTCTGCATGGCCGTAAGCGGAAAGTGCTATATGAGTCTGCACGAAATGAACTCAAGTGCCAACCGTGGTGCCTGCAACCAGATATGCCGCCGCTCATACACCGTGCGCGACAGGGAGACCGGCGAGGAACTCGACATCGAAAACCAATATATCATGTCTCCCAAGGATCTGCGTACAATCCATTTCCTCGACAAAATGGTGGAGGCGGGTGTCTTCGTTTTCAAAATTGAAGGTCGGGCCCGCGGTCCGGAATATGTGGCGGAGACGGTGAGATGCTACTCCGAAGCTCTCGAAGCCTTGTGTGACGGGTCTTATACCCGCGAACGTGTCGCGGAGTGGGAGGAGAGTCTGCGCAAGACTTTCAACCGTGGATTCTGGGATGGTTATTATCTCGGACAGCGTCTCGGAGAGTGGAGTGAGAAATATGGCTCCTCAGCCACCCGCGTCAAACGATATATAGCCAAGACCACACGATATTTCTCACGTCTCGGAGTGGCTGAGTTCCGCATGGAAAGCGGCCGACTCGCCGTGGGCGACGAGGTTATCGTCACCGGGCCTACCACCGGAGCTCTCATCTTCAAAGCCGAGG
>JAAVFY010000061.1 GCA_014800515.1 Bacteroidales bacterium | reverse complement strand
ATATATGCGGCTAATTTCGGCCATCTTGACCTTGTCTCTCAGTCGCTTAGCTCGCTAAGCTCCTTCGCTCCGCGGCCAACCTGTCTCAAAATTATCGCGCATCTATCATATTATTAATTCTTCTTAGCTACTTACCCAAAAGTTTTATAGGCCATCAATATATATATAAAGAGTCGGGGATGTGCTGACACATCCCCGACTCTTTATTATGGGGAAGGTAGTTATCAGATCTTGCTTTCTACTACGGCAAGAATCTCATTCTCCTGCTCTGCGGCTTTGGCTTCGATCTCGGCTCCGCGTGAGATGAGTTCTTCGGCCTTAGCACGGTCTTTGAGTCCGGATGCGTTGATCTTGACGTTGAGGAAGGCACCTCTCACACCGGCACGCGCTGCGAGTGTTCCCACTCCGGCGTCGGTCACGGATGCTGGATTGCCTTTCTCTGCCATGGCTCTCACAATGTCAAACACTTCGTAGCATGCTTCCATTGTGCGAAGGGGCACCTGTGTGGCATAAAGTGTGGCTGCTTCCATGGCCTCTGCACGGGCTGCCTTCTCGGCGTCGGTCTTCTTCGGCATGGCGAATACGTCCATGATGCGGTTGAAGGCTGCTGTGTCTTCATCTACGAGGTGGAGAAGACGTTCCATGAGTTCCTGGCCTTTCTCGGCGATATCGGAGAATTCTTCCCAACGGTCGTCGTATGAGGCTTTGTGGGCTGTCAGGTTGGCCACCATGGTGCCGAGGGCGGCACCGAGGGCTCCCATATATGCGGATATGGATCCTCCGCCCGGAGCAGGCGATTCGCTGGCGGTCTCTTCTGCAAGTCCGCGGGCCGTGAGGTCGATGAGTTTCTTGGAGTCGGTGTCTTCTACAAGGTATTCAATCACTTTCTCGCGTGCGTCAAACGGTTTGAGCTCGTCAAGACCCATTGATTTCACTGCAATGCGGATAATCTCTTCGTCGGGTATACCCACTGAGCGGTGCTGCTTCTTGAGGAAGTGTTTGCCGGCATCGATGAGTGTGCGCTTCGGCACAAGACCTACAATCTCAGTACCTGTGACACGTACGCCACGGGCAGCTGCCGCACGGCATACTTCATCGAATGCTTCATGCAGGGGAGTGGTGGCAATGTCGGTGATGTTCATCGACACCTGAGCGATGCCGTATTCATCGATAAACCAACCTATAGCTTTGGTGCCTTTGAGTGTGCCTGGTTGCATCACGGGATTGCCGTTCTCATCCTTGATGGGTTTGCCTGTCACTTTGCCTCCCTCGCGCATGGGGCGTCCTTTCTCTCTCACGTCGAAAGCAATGGCGTTGGCGCGACGTGTGGAGGTGGTGTTGAGGTTATAGTTGACGGCGATCAGGAAGTCGCGTGCTCCGATTGTGGTGGCTCCGGTGCGTGCGGCCGCCTCGTCGAAGGGACGGTTGCCGAAGTCGGGCCCTTTCTCCTCATTTCCCATTTTGTCGGCGAGTGCCTCATATTCGCCGGCGCGGCATACAGCCAGATTCTTGCGCTCGGGGCGCAGAGCTGCAGCTTCATAGCAATAAGTGGGTATGCCAAGTTCATCGGCAACTCTTTCGGCGAGTTTGCGAGCCATTTCGGCACACTCTTCTAGTGTCACTCCGGCCACTGGGATAAGAGGGCACACATCAGTGGCTCCCATGCGGGGATGCGCACCGTGATGGCCGCGCATATCGATAAGCTCAGAGGCACGGCGGATGCCCTGGAAGGCTGCCTCTACCACTGCCTCGGGTTCTCCTACGAAGGTCACCACTGTGCGGTTGGTGGCCTCGCCGGGATCTACGTCGAGAAGTTTGATACCTTTCACTGCCGTAATGGCATCGGTGATTTTCTTGATTTTCTCAGGATCGCGACCCTCGCTGAAGTTGGGTACGCATTCTATGATTCGTGTCTTCATGATATGATTGTGATGGAATCTGATTTTACTTTTTGTCGGTGGCTACGTAGAGAGGTTATTTCAGCAGGTCGTTGAGTCGCTGGCGCATCTGCTGGGCACTCTCTCCGCGTGAGATGATCACTCCGTCGGGACCTATGAGTATATGATGCGGAATTCCGGTGAAGCCATAAATATCGTAGGGCACTCTTCCGGTGTTGAAGATCACGGGCCATTCAAGTCCGTGACGCTGTATGGCGGCTTGCGTGTCGGGAGTAGTGTCACGCACTGCCACGCCTACAATCTCCACTCCTTTGTCGCGGAGATCGGCATAAAGTGATTTGAGGTCCGGCAGTTCCTTTATGCAATAGGGACACCAGCTGGCCCAGAAGTCTACGAGAGTATACTGTCCCGGTTTTATATATTGGCTAAGGGAAGTGGTGGCTCCGGATGCTGTCTCTCCCTTGAAGTCGGCGTATGGGCGGCCGGGGGCTGTGGCTTTACGCAGACGGGCAAACTCTATGAATCGTCGGGCGCGTCGCAATTCACGGAGGTCAGGATGAGCGGTCAGTAACGAGTCTACACGCTCCGGCTCCGCATACATTATCCATTCCATTCCGAAATAATTCCCGTAAGGAGTGGCCGTATTCTCGTTGTATAGTCTCTCGGCAAAGTCGGTATATGCCTGTATGTCGTCGAGATTCTCCACGGAATCCATGCGAGTCATAAGTTTTGCAAATCGATCATTGTAGGGAGTGCCGGAGGCCACTCTCATCGAGTCGCGCAGTTCCGCATGTCCGGGTTCTGCTATATAATATGCTCGCGTGCGTCCGTCGATGGTGAGAAGTGTAAGCACAGGTGTCTTCACGCTGTCATCTATCACGATACGTGCTTTCCCGTCGGTGACGGTGGCCCGCGCCACTGTCACCGAATCTTCAAAGCTGATGAGTTCCACTTCTTTCCCCTCGTATCTGTCGGAGAAATTCATTTCCAGGGTGGCCTCCTTCCGGCACCCCGCTATAAGGAGCATAAGAGCGGCCGAGGCCGCGGCTATGACTTTTTTCATTTTAATAAGGCGGCGCGTTTGTGCACTTTGCAAAATTAGCAAAATTTTACGAGTCGGCAAAGGCGGCCCGTAGATGAGGGCCGCCTGCAATTATTTCTTGTGGCACGGGCTGATTAATCGAATGATATGCTGTCGAGAGGAATCTTGCCGGTCATCAGTGTGACTGTGACGTTGTTCCCACCGTTCTGTGTGATTGTCATAAGATGAGTCACCTCTTTATTGGAGTTGATGTTCCCGAGCATATCTGTGCGGTTGTTATAGTGCTTTACGGTGCTTAGGGTCTTAAGGTTGAACTTTGTTATTATGCCTCGTATGGTTCTCCAGAAATCCGCGTCTGTCCCGTTGTAGAGGGTTGAGATTATCTCCACCTCTTCCAGTTTGTCGGTGTCTAAGATATTAAAGGTGGTGATTTGTCCGCTCATGGCCTTGAGCATGTAAGGAGAGATGTAGGTATAATTGAATCCCTCCTTTTCGGCCATGGAGGTGAAGTACTGATCGGCTCTGGCAGTTGAGGCTGAGAGCAGAATGACCATAATTATTATGCTTCTGAGTATGCGTTCCATTTGTATGAAGTGGTTAGAGATGATGTGTATGATTCAGAAAGAGGTGGGTACGATCGGCTGTGGCGGCGTAGGGTCGAGGTCTGCATCCGGCAGGTCATCATTCTCGGCATTCGTACTGGCGAACATTTGGTCTGCAGTGGCCGAGGCAAAGAAGAGATTGCTCTCGATCTGTTCTATCATCTGATTGATGGCGGCAAGGTTGCTCTTTACCCTTCTGTTTCCGACGGAGGAGCTGTTAAAGGCATATTCAAGATTCTCTTTCAATATATTTGCCGTTAAAGTGATAATCTCTTCGTTGACCGAAGCGGCCTCTGCCAGAGGCGATATCAATTCTTCAATCTCTTTAGCATCGAGTGTCGGCTCTGCGCTTATGCTTTCCGCGTAGGTGGCCTCTTGCGTGAGATTCTCTTCAAGACGAGTTTCTGTCGGGCTCTTCTTATCTCTATGGTGTCGAATCGGCTCCGGTGGTGAGGAGGGTGAGTGCTTACGAGAGGTAATACTGTCAGCTGTTTTTTCTCCTTCTTCGGCGCCCATCGGTTGTGGGAGGGTAGGCTCAGGGTTCTCAATCACCAAATTTTTATCATCTATATGATGAGTGGTGTTGTAGGCAGTGGCAAGCTGTTCGGGCGCACGGAGCCGGAGAGAATCTGTCATTTTCCATGACCCCACGCCGAGCAAGATGACGGCAGCGGCTGCCGCACTCCACCGCAAGACTTTCCTTCTCCGCAGGAGTGGCCGACCGAAGGTGTGATCACGGATGGAAAGCGAGTGAATATGATCGGAGAGGGTAGAGGCCAGAGTGTCAGGCATACGGTCGGCGAAGTGGGTGAGGCGCTCATCGGCATATTCCTCCATCATTCTTACGGCAGTGAGTATATCACGCGTCGGGCCGTCCAGTCTCTCCCACAGGGTGGAGTCGGCGACTGTACGTGCTATCTCTTTTAATTGAGCCTCTTCCTCCGGCGATAGTCGGGCTTCAGCCCATGCCTCGGCCATGCGGCTCACGCGATCATTCTGATTGCTCATCTGGCAGTCCGATTTGTCTGTTTTCTTATTTCCCATATCCTATCTTATTTTTCCAAACAATTCTTTCAGTCTTTTTCTTCCTCTTGAGAGCAAAACTCTCACATTCTCTCCGCTGAGTCCGGTGGCTTCCTCAATCTCACTGTTGGAAAGTCCGGAAATTCCGCTCATCTCCACCACCTCGCGTTGTCTGGGGGGCAATTGCTCAAGAAGTGAGGTGAGTGTCTGCAGTCTGTCACGCGCCTCCACCTGTTCGGAGGGTGTGGCCGAGGGGTCAGTGATGTCGGGCGGTTCAGAATCAAGATCGGTGATCCTGCAGGTGTGCCGACGATAGATGTCAATGGCGGATCTCTTCGCCACAACCATGCAGTAGCCTCCGGGATTGTCCATCTTTTTCAGGCGACTGCGATGTTCCCAAAGCCTTGTCATCACGTCCTGTAGACAATCAGATACGACGCTTTCGTCTCTCAGTATTGAGAAACAAACGGCATACATCTGTCGTTGCAACGGCAGGACAAGATCTTTGAAATCCTTCTCGTTCATCTGAATGGTAGGAGAGTAGGGGTCTCACTTCTAATGACGCGGCAGGTACGGTTTTGTGACAGAATGACAGAAAAAAAAGACCGGGGTAGGCTTATAATGCCCGGCCCCGGTCATATACCGTTGCTTATAAACTCCGGATTGAGTAGCTAAGAAAAATTAATAATATGATATATGCGGGATATTTTCAAAGCTACTTAGTCATTAAATCGTTTAATTTTTCTCAGCTACTTATTATTTGAGTACGCCGAGCTTCTTGCCTACTTTGATAAAGGCAGCGATTGCGCGGTCAAGCTGCTCGCGATTGTGGCCGGCGGAAAGCTGCACGCGGATGCGGGCCTGGCCTTTCGGTACTACGGGATAGTAGAAACCGGTCACATAAATACCCTCTTTCTGCATCTCGGCTGCAAAATCCTGAGAGAGTTTTGCGTCGTAGAGCATCACAGCGCAGATCGCGCTCTGAGTGGGCTTGATGTCGAAGCCGGCTTCGAGCATCTTGTCGCGGAAGTAGTTGACGTTCTCCATCAGTTTGGTGTGGAGGTCGTCGCTCTCCTTGAGCATCTTGAACATCTCCAGGCTCGCACCCACGATTGAAGGAGCCACTGAGTTGGAGAAGAGATAAGGACGTGAACGCTGACGAAGCATGTCGATCACCTCCTTCGGACCGGTGGTGAAGCCGCCCATAGCGCCACCGAAGGCTTTGCCGAGGGTGCCTGTGAAGATGTCGATCTTGCCGTAGCAGTCATATTGCTCTGCCACGCCGTGGCCCGTCGGACCTACAACTCCGGCAGAGTGACTTTCATCCACCATTACGAGAGCGTCATATTTCTCTGCGAGTTCGCATATCTTATCCATCGGGGCCACATTGCCGTCCATGGAGAAGACACCGTCAGTGGCGATGATCTTGTAGCGGCAGTCCTTTGCTTCCTGCAGACAACGCTCCAGATCGGCCATGTCGGCATTGGCATAGCGGAAACGTTTAGCCTTGCAGAGACGCACACCGTCGATGATGGAAGCGTGGTTGAGTGAGTCGGAGATTATGGCATCCTGCTCTGTGAAGAGGGGCTCGAAGAGGCCGCCGTTGGCGTCGAAGCAGGCTGCATAGAGGATGGTGTCCTCAGTCTTGAAGTAATCGCTGATGGCTTTCTCGAGCTCTTTGTGGAGATCCTGGGTGCCGCAGATGAAGCGTACTGACGACATGCCGTAGCCGCGACGGTCCATAGCTTTCTTGGCTGCCTCGATAAGACGGCTGTTGTCGGCCAGACCAAGATAGTTGTTGGCGCAGAAGTTGAGTACCTCGCCTTCTGTATTCTCCACGGCGATATCGGCCTTCTGGGGAGTGGTGATCACTCGCTCGGTCTTGTAGAGGCCGGCGTCCTTGATGTCCTGAAGCTCTTTTGAAAGATGCTCTTTAAACTTCGAATACATAATTTTTAAGGGAGTATTAGATATTGGTTCGTGCCCTCTGATGTGGGGCACAGAAAAATTTTAGTCAAAATTAATGATTCTTTATGGAAAACTCACTAAATTTGCACAAAAAAATAAAGAGAGACCACTTAAACATCATGAAGAACGTACTCATTATCGGAGCTACAGGTCAGATCGGCTCCGAACTCACTATGACACTGCGCCGCGAATATCCGGGCGGAAACATCGTGGCTGGATATATCCCCGGCGCCGAGCCTAAGGGCGAGCTCCTCGAGAGCGGTCCGGCTCATATCGTCGACATCACTAACCCGGCTCAGATCGCCGAGGCTGTCGACAAATATAATGTCGACACTATCTACAATCTCGCTGCTCTTCTCAGCGCAGTGGCTGAATCCAAACCGCAGCTCGCCTGGAAAATAGGTGTCGGCGGTCTTTACAACACTCTCGAGGTGGCTCGCGAGAAGAAATGTGCCGTGTTCACCCCCAGCTCTATCGGCTCTTTCGGCCCTTCCACTCCTCATGAGAAGACTCCGCAGGACACTATCCAGCGTCCCGAGACCATTTATGGCGTCACTAAGGTGACAGGCGAGATGCTCTCTGACTACTATGCCCGCCGTTTTGGTGTCGACACACGCTCGGTTCGCTTCCCGGGTCTGATTTCCTACGTGGCTCCTCCGGGTGGAGGTACCACTGACTATGCTGTCGATATCTATTATTCAGCCGTCAAGGGTGAGGAGTTCAAGTGTCCGCTTAAGCCCGGCACTTTCATGGATATGATGTATATGCCTGACGCTCTTCGCGCAGCTGTAGAAATCATGGAGGCTGATCCCTCAAGACTCATCCACCGCAACTCTTTCAATATCGCTTCCATGAGCTTCGATCCGGAGATTATCTTCAATAAGATTAAGGAGTATTGCCCCGACTTCAAGATGACTTTCGAGCTTGATCCCCTCCGTCAGGCTATCGCTGACTCTTGGCCTGACTCACTTGATGACACTTGCGCTCGCGAAGAGTGGGATTGGAAGCCTGAGTTCGACCTCGACGCCATGACTCGCGATATGCTCGCTAATCTTCGCGTGAAACTCGGTGTGGCTGAGAAGGCTTAATGCCCCCTCTCCCGGAGACTCGCTTTATAAGAAAAGTCTAAATCATTTTCAGACCTCGCTCACAGTTTTTGTGAGGTGAGGTCTGGCTTTTTTTGTGAGATAGAGTCTTATTTTTGTAATCGTCTGAAAAAACTGAAAACTGTAATGCGGTTTTCAGTTTTTTTATATTAATTTTGCGCCCATGAAACGAACTAACCTCCCGCACGCCGATTATCAAGCCTTGCTCAAGTCTATAACAGATATTATTATTGAGCGTGGTCTGAGAGCTACAACTATGGATCTCGTGGCCTCAAGACTATCGATGTCAAAGCGTACGCTTTATGAAATATTCGAGAGTAAAAACAGAATGATTGACGAGGCTATCGATTATCTCAATACGAAGCATATCGAGGCCGTTAAGCATGCCTTTGAGTCGTCGCCTACGGTGCTTGAAGCGTGGTTGAGGATTATCTATATGATGCGAGACATGATTCGTCGCTTCAATGTAGATTTCTTCCGCGATATGGATACATATTATAAGGAGGTAAGGGGCTGTCAGCGAGCCCACGAGGAGGCTCGTAACGAGGAGTTTCTCAAAGTATGTCTGCGGGGAGTGGAGCAGGGGGTGTTCCGTCACGATTTGAATTATTCGATCCAGATAAGAATATTTGAAATACAGGTGGAAAGCCTGAAGCGGATGGAGGAGATTTTCCCGCCTGACATATCTCTGACGGAGGTGTATGATTCGATATGTATCGGATTTCTGAGGAGTATAGTCACTCCGAAAGGAATGGAGCTTGTCGATTCCATGTCGGCTTCTCTGGGGAAAGTATAATTATGGGATAGGGTCTAATTGCATAAATCTAATAAAATATATTGAATTTCATGTTGTTATCATCACTGTTCACTGCCTCATATCTTGTGGCTGCTGTCGTAACGTCGCCTGTGGATTCTGTGCCGGTGGCTGCTCCGGCCGTTACTCCTGTGGCTGCGCAGCAGGGCGCATCATCCGCCGTGCAGTCTGAAGGTCGTCAGGCAGTGCTCTCGCTCGAGGAGTGTATACGTATGGCTCTCGATGAAAGTCCTGTAGTCAAAGTTGCCGATATGGAGGTAACGCGCGCCGACTATTCGCGTAAGGAAGTGCTGGCTTCTCTGTTCCCTTCCATTGATTTCTCGGGAGCATATCAGCGCACCATCAAACTCCAGACCATGCGTATGGATTTCGCCGGTCAGAGTCAGACAATCAAGGTCGGCTCCGACAATATGTGGAATTTCGGCTTCTCAGCCCAGTTGCCGCTGGTGGCTCCTACGTTGTGGAAGAGTATTTCTATTGCCGACACACAGATTCTCTCAAATCTTGAGCAGGCGAGGACTTCACGTCTGGATATGGTCAATCAGGTCTGCAAAGCCTATTATGCGCTTATGCTTGCCGTCTCCTCTCGCGATGTGATAAGGAGCAACTACGAGCTTGCAGTCTATAACGCCTCCCTTTATGAGAAGCAGTTTGCTGTAGGCACTGCTTCGGAGTATGATGTGCTTCGCTCTTCAGTGCAGGTGAAGAATATAGAGCCTGAGCTTCTTCAGGCCGATATTGCCGTCAGGCAGTGTCAGCTGCAGTTATGCGTGCTCATGGGTGTGGCCGATGATCTTAAGATTATGCCTGACATGGCTTTGGCTGATCTGTCGGACGATATGTATATGATAGCGGAAAATATCGATAAGTCGCTCACTGACAATAGCCAGCTTCGCACTCTCGATATTCAGCGCGATATTGCTGAAAAGAATGTGCAGCTTAAGAAGATGGCATATCTTCCCACTCTTGCCGCTTCTTTCAATATCAATTGGACTGCGCTAAGCAATGGCAATCCTTTCCGAAATCAGGAGTTTTCCCCTTACAGCACAGTGGGGCTTGCTCTCTCAGTGCCTATCTTTTCAGGCGGTGCCCGTTACAACGGCTTGCGTCAGGCACAGGTGCAACGTAAAGAGCTGGAGCTTCAGCGTGAGAACCTGATAAATTCTCTGTCAAGTCAGGTGGAACTCGCTTTAGACAATATCGACCGTCAGGCGGCGCAGATCTCTACATCAGCCGAGGGAGTGCGTCAGGCGGAGAAGGCTCATGAGATCATGCAGCGTAGCTTTGAAATCGGGGCCGCTTCTTATCTTGATCTGCGCGATGCTGAATTGGCTGAGACTACATCCCGACTTTCTTATTATCAGTCTATTTATAACTATCTTGTGTCTAAAGCAGACCTCGACCTGTTGCTCGGAAGAGGGGAGGGTGCAACTTCTGCTAAGTAGCTAAGAAAAATTAATAATATGATGGATGCGAGATAATTTTGAGTCATCTTGGCCGCATGTATCATATTAAGATACTTTCAAGGCTACTGAGTTATTATATCGTTTAATTTTTCTTAGCTACTTAGCTACTTAGCTACTTAGGAAATAACTACTTATCATGAAGACAAGAAATATATTTCTTTTTGCAGCTGTGATGCTGCTGCTTTCTGCCTGTTCGGGCGGGAAGGAGGAGGCCACGAAGGATGCCTCCGATGAAAAACCTCTCGTAAAGGTGGAGAAGGTGGATGCTCGCGATGTGGCGCAGGTCGGTGAATACACTGCCACAGTCGAACCTGAACTGATCAACAATATCTCGGCTGCCTCTCCCAATCGTATCAGCCGTATCCTTGTGGATGAAGGTATGCGTGTCAGCAAGGGGCAGCAGCTTGTGATTATGGATGATGTCAATACTTCTACCTACGAGTTGCAGGTGGACAATGCCAAAGCTTCCCTCGCCAACGTCCAGGCTAACTATAATCGTGCGCTTGAGCTCTTCAAAATAGGCGGCGGCACACGCCAGAGTGTGGAGCAGATGGAGCTTCAGCTCTCCAACGCCCGCAATGCGCTCGCCTCTGCCGAACGCACTCTGCGCAATGTGCGTGAGAATACGGTGCTCGTTTCTCCTATCTCAGGTGTGGTCACTGCCCGCAATTATGATCCTGGCGATATGACGGGTACTCTCCCCATCCTGACTGTGGCCCGGGTGCAGCCCGTCAAGATTGTCATTAATGTCAGCGAAAGTGATTTCCCGTCTATACGTATGGGGATGCCGGCTTCTGTGACGTTTGACACGTATGGCGATGAGAAGTTTGAAGGCCATGTCACGCTGATCAGTCCCACTGTCGATGCTCAGACCCGCACTTTCGGATTGGAGATTACACTCCCGAACTCCGATAGCCGTATCCTTCCGGGTATGTTCGGTCGCGTTTCTCTCGACCTTGGTCATGCGGAGCGTGTCGTGGTCCCCGATAAGGCAGTCGTTAAGCAGCCGGGTAGCGGCGACCACTATGTATATGTGTATAAGGATGGCAAGGTGAACTATAATCGTGTGACACTCGGCCGCCGTCTCGGCGATGCTTACGAGCTTATCGACGGCGTGGAGCCGGGAGCCGAAGTCGTTGTCACCGGCCAGACACGTCTTGCCAACGGTATGGAGGTCTCTCTGGCCGGGAAGGGTAAGTGATACTTGAAAAACTTAAGAAGATTTTTAGAAAATGAGTCTATACAGTTCAGCCGTGAAGCGACCTGTCATGACCACTCTCTGCTTTGTGGCCGTGATTATCCTGGGTCTCTTCTCTTTGGCAAAACTTCCGATTGACCTCTATCCGGACATTGATACAAATACGTTGATGGTCATCACGATGTATCCGGGTGCAAGTGCGGAGGATATTGAGCAGAACGTCACCAAACCTCTTGAGAACACTCTTAACTCTGTGGAGCATCTCAAGCATATCACGTCGCAGAGCCGTGAGAACACTTCGGTCATAACTCTCGAATTTGAGTATGGCTATGATATCGATGTGCTCACCAATGATGTGCGTGATAAACTTGACATGGTGAAGTCCTCACTCCCTGATGATTCGGAGAATCCTATCATCTTCAAGTTCTCCACGGACATGATTCCGATCTGCCTTCTTTCTGTCGAGGCAAAGGAGAGTCGAGCGGGTCTTTATAAGATTCTTGACGACGGAGTGGCCAACCCTCTGGCGCGTGTCGACGGAGTGGGCACTGTGTCCATTTCCGGTGCGCCTAAGAGAGAGGTCCATGTATATGTCGATCCGCAGCGTCTCGAGGCTTACAATCTGTCGGTCGAGACTATATCGGCGGTGATCGGTGCTGAAAACCGCAATGTGCCGGGCGGCACATTCGACATCGGCTCCCAGACTTATGCCCTCCGTGTGCAGGGAGAGTTTGAGGAAAGTTCCGAACTTGAAAATATCCCGGTGGGAAGTTTTCAAGGGCGCATCATTTATCTGAAAGACGTGGCGAGAGTGGATGATTCGCTCGAGGAGCGCACACAGCAGACCTATATAGGGGGCAACGAGGGAGCCATGATTATTATCCAGAAGCAGAGTGGCGCCAACTCCGTGCAGATTTCCGACAAGGTTATGAAGATGCTCCCCAAGCTTCAGAAGAATCTGCCCTCCGATGTGAAACTGGGTGTGATTGTAGACACCTCCGACAATATCCGCAATACTATCGCTTCGCTCGAAGAGACGGTGCTCTATGCCTTGCTATTCGTCATGATTGTGGTATTTGTCTTCCTGGGACGCTGGCGTGCCACGATGATTATCGTCATCACTATCCCTGTATCGCTGATTGCCTCGTTTATTTATCTTTACGCCACGGGCAATACCCTCAACATTGTCAGCCTCTCGGCTCTCTCCATCTCTATCGGTATGGTGGTCGACGATGCCATTGTGGTGCTCGAGAATGTCACTACTCATATCGAGAGGGGTGCCGACCCGAAGCAGGCTGCTGTCCATGCCACAAATGAGGTGGCGATATCGGTAATTGCCTCTACGCTCACTCTGATTGCGGTGTTCTTCCCGCTCACTCTTGTCACGGGTATGACGGGTGTGCTCTTCCGTCAGCTGGGTTGGATGGTGACTATCATGATGATTATCTCCACCACCTGTGCTCTTTCCCTCACCCCTATGCTCTGCTCGCAGTGGCTGCGTCTTAACACTCATCATTCTCGGCTTTACGACCGTCTGTATGGTCCGATTTCACGCGCGCTCGACCGTTTTGACGATGGATACGCATCGTTGCTGAAACGCATCGTGGCACATCGCATGGTGACGATCGTGGTGTGTCTGGCTATTTTCGTCGGCTCTGTGTTCCTTATGCGATTCGTGGGCACGGAATTCTTCCCCACGCAAGACGATGGCCGTCTGGGCGTTGATCTGGAGTTGCCTATCGGTAGCCGAGTGGAGCAGGCAAGGGAGGTCACTCACAGTCTTGATTCTCTCTGGCGTGCAAAGTATCCGGAGATTATGGTGTCGAGCTACACTGTCGGTCCGGCTTCCTCCGACAATACTTACGCCTCGCTGCAGGACAACGGCGCGCATATCATATCAATGAATATACGCCTTTCTGACCCGGGTGACCGTAAGCGCAGCATTAAAGAGATTGCCGACGGTATGCGTCGCGACATACGCGAACTGTATCCGGAGTTCCGGAAGGCTCAGGTGAATATCGGAGGTGGAAGAGGTCAGGGTATGGGCGGCCAGAGCACAGTCGATTTCGAGGTCTACGGTTATGATTTCGATGCCACTGACTCTGTGGCCCGCAAACTCCAGACTGTTCTTCAGGGCATCCCCGGCACAGCCGACGTCACTATCTCCCGCTCGGAATATCAGCCGGAATATCAGGTGGATTTCGATCGTGAGAAGCTTTCGCTATATGGCCTGAACCTGCAGACGGCGGCCTACTATTTGCGAAATCGTATCAATGGCTCCACTGCATCCAGATTCCGTGAGGACGGTGAGGAGTATGACATAAAGGTGATGTATGAACCGGAGAGTCGTGTCTCGATCGAGGATATTGAAAATATCCTTGTATACACTCCCACGGGCGGTTCTGTCAGAATAAAGGACCTCGGCAAGGTAGTGGAGCGATTCACTCCACCTACTATCGAACGCAAGGACCGCGAACGTCTCGTGACTGTCTCCGCTGTGGTCGATGGCGTGCCGATGTCGCAGGTTGTGACTGAAGCGGAAATAATGATTGATGAGATGGATATCCCGGCCGGTATCAATATCGGTCTTTCCGGTAGCTATGAGGATCAGCAGGATTCTTTCGGCGACCTCCTTATGCTCGGCGTGCTTATCATCATTCTCGTCTATATTGTGATGGCTGCCCAGTTCGAGTCGCTCACATATCCGGGTATCATCATGACGTCGCTGCTGTTCGCCTTCTCGGGTGTGTTCATTATCCTTTGGCTCACGGGTCATAACCTTAATGTGATGAGTATGATCGGCGCGATCATGCTTATCGGTATCGTTGTGAAGAATGGTATTGTGCTTATCGACTATATCAATCTTAACCGCGAGAGAGGAATGAGTATACGCAGGGCTGTGATCGATGGCGGCCGCTCGCGTTTGCGTCCGGTGGTCATGACCACTCTGACCACGATCCTCGGTATGGTGCCTATGGCCGTCGGCTCCGGACAGGGCGCTGAGATGTGGCGTCCGATGGGTACGGCTGTGATCGGTGGTCTCACATTCTCCACTATTCTGACGCTGCTCTTTGTGCCGGTGCTCTATTGTGTATTCGCGGGTAACGGTGTGCGCAAGCGTCGTCGGGCTCTTCGTAAATCGCTTGAGGCTGCGAAGAATTGATGACTTATTTCTCTTAGCGACTTAAAGATTAAATTAGCATGAAAGCAATATTCATAGCCTTTGACCAGGCTCATTATGAAGCGGTGGTGGAGGTGCTTGATAAGTGTTCCTGCCGGGGATTCACCTCCTTCGGCACCGTACATGGTCGTGGATCGGCTACAGGCGACCCGCACTATGGCTCACACGCGTGGCCGGCTGAGAATTCTTCGATCATCACATTTGTAGATGACTCGAAAGTGGACTCTCTTTTTGCACGGTTAAAGATTCTCGACGAGAGCAAACCCTTGCTGGGTCTCCGTGCTTTCGTCTGGGATGTGGAGCGCAGTCTCTGAGTTCTACTCATTGAAATGTGCCTGATAAGGTGTGCATAAGAAATTTTAACTAAACGAAAAGCATAAAAATCTTTTTTTTTCGTTAATTTTGCGAATGAAGCCGATCCGGGGTCGTTGCTGACTGTCCTGATCGGCTTCATTCGCATAATTAACCTGACATTTATTACATATCGAAATGCAATTACGCTTTATGACCCCTCTCGCGCTTGCGGCAATGGCTGCCGTGTGGCCGGGAATGTCTCAGGCTGCTCCGGTGTCGCCGGATAAGGCGTTGGAGCTCGCGCTTCAGGCTCGGACTCGGGCCGAGGGCGTGCGCAAAGCGCCTGCCGCCATCTCTCCTTCTATTGTGATGACTCGTTCGGCCGGGTCTCTTTCTTCAGCTATCTATGCCGTTGACTTTGGTGCTGACAGCGGCTTTGCAATTGTGGCGGGCGACGATAAGGCTCCCGCTATTCTTGGCTTTGCCGACAATGGCGCTTTCAATCCTGCTGCTATCCCGCCGGCTCTTGAGGCTATGCTCGGAGAATATGCTGTCATGGTGGCGCAGGTTGCCGAGGGAGAGACACAACCCTACGAGCCGGTGCGTCTTCCCGGACGTAAGGAGATTGAACCTATAGTGAAATCTACTTGGAATCAGACTGCTCCCTATAATGCCTACTGTCCGAAGACGGGCGGATATGACCGCGCTCCGGTGGGCTGTGTGGCCCTTTCGGTGGGACAGATAATGCGTAGCCACCAGTGGCCGCCGAAGTCGCGTGGCACTGTGACGTATGATGCCGGCAAATTCCGGTTCAATACTGAATACGATTGGGCTTCAATGCCTGATTCCGGTCTGAATCTCCCTTCTTCGGAGACTGACAATATGGCTAAGATGCTATATGAGTTGGCTCGCTCTATCTACATGACGTTCACGGGCAGCTCCTCAGGCACATACTCCTATTATGTCCCGGAGGCTCTTGTGCTCAACTTCTCCTACGACCCGATGGCCGACTATAGAAATCGTAATTTCTATTCCGATTCTCAGTGGGAAGAACTCGTCTATTCTCAGCTTGCTGCAGGCCAGCCGATGGCTTACGACGGCATGGCTGTAGGCGAAGGTCATTCATTTGTCTGTGACGGTTATCGCGATGGCTATTTCCATATCAATTGGGGTTGGGAGGGAAAGAGCGATGGTTATTTCCTTTTGTCTCATCTTGATCCTGAAGAACAGGGCGTGGGCGGCGCCTCTTCCGGTTTCTTCCGCCGTCATGGCATAATCTGCAATGTGCGTCCGCCGAAGGGCGGAACTCAACCTATGCGTCTCAGCATGACGGGTTCGCTGCAGCAGGGTGAAATTCCGAATACTTTCCGCGTCGCAGATTATGAGTTTGACGGCTGGGGCATCGAGGAAGGTATCTTCAATCTCACGGGGCGTGATTTCTCTGCCACTCTCGGTCTGAAGGCTGTCAATGTGGCTGATCCTTCCAAGGTGGAATATTTCTTCGAGGCTTCCCCGAGAGAGTGGGTGCGTTGGTTCACTCGTGCTCCCTTTATTAATGTTGATATTACGTCGTTGGCTGATGGTAGATATTATATCTATCCTGTGGCCAAGGATGAATTGGGTGCTATCTCTGATATACAGTGTCCCTCTGTCCGCACACGTGTGCTTGAGGCTGTTATAGAGGGCGGTTCATACGCATGCAAGGAAGTGACTGCCGATGGTGGTGCGCCTGTGGGTGTCGCCGGCGAGGGTGGATATAATGATGAGACCGCCGCTGTACACTCTGTCGACATGGTGCTTCAGCCCGGTGAATATGGCCAGCTGTATGCATATATCGCTCCGCTGGATGCTGCCGGTGAACTCGAGTGGTCTTCTTCCGACAATGATGTCGCTGTGGCTCTTGACGGAATGGTGATCGCACGCGGCAAGATAGGTAAGGCTGTCATCACGGCTTCTGTCAAGGACAATCCCGGACTCTTCCACTCCTTTGTAGTAGAAGTGGAGTCTCCTGTGATTATCACCTCTCTTGAGTTTGCAAAGGATAAGGAATACGTATTCCCCGGCGAGTCCGTGCAGCTGAGTGCCGTCCTTTCTCCGGAGAAGGTGAGCAATTCTCATCTTAAATTCTCCTCCTCTGACGAGGATATCGCAAAGGTTGATGACAACGGTGTTGTGACAGCCGGAGAAACGCAGGGCACAGTGGAGATTACGGCCACCACTATCGACGGCTCCGAACTCACTGCTGTCTGCATCGTGGAGGTCAGCAATGAGAATGCTGTGGAATGTATAGGCGAATCTGTTGCCGACAACGGGCCGGCTCCAGTGTATACTGCCACCGGTATCAAGGTTGCCGAGGGTGTTTCGACTGAAGAAGAAGTGATGAGTCTGCCGGAGGGTATCTATATCTGGCGCGGACATAAATTCATTGTCAGACGTTAAGTAGCTAAGAAAAATTAATAATATGTAGATGCGCGATAATTTTGAGTCAGGTTGGCCGCGGAGCGAAGGAGCTTAGCGAGCTAAGCGACTGAGAGACAAGGTCAAGATGGCCAAAATTAGCCGCATATATCATATTAAGATACTTTCAAAGCTACTGAGTTATTAT
>JAAVFY010000060.1 GCA_014800515.1 Bacteroidales bacterium | reverse complement strand
TATCTTAATATGATATATGCGGCTAATTTTGGCCATCTTGACCTTGTCACTCAGTCGCTTAGCTCGCTAAGCTCCTTCGCTCCGCGGCCAACCTGTCTCAAAATTATCGCGCATCTATCCTATTATTAATTGTTCTTAGCTACTTAAAAGTACATACGGAAATAAATGGACACCTTCCTTATAAAAGCCACCCAGTTGATAATGGCACTCGCCTTGCTCGTAGTGATTCACGAGTTCGGCCACTTCTTCTTCTCAAGGCTATTCGGAGTGAAAGTAGAGAAATTCTACATCTTTTTCAATCCCTTCACCTCTCTGTTTAAATGGAAGCCTAAGAAACATGTGGGTTCGCTTTCGCGAATCAGTTTCAAGGATGACGTAGCCAAGGAGGAATATGAGGAACTTCAAAATCTACAAGAAGCCGAGTCCAAGCTGACGAAAGCTCAGGAAGAACTTGAGAAGGCTCGGAACGGATCTGCCTTCAGACGAATCTTCCACAAAGAAGACCCTGCCGCGGTGGCTGCGGCCGAACAAAAAATAGCCGAGGCCTCAGCCGAGCTGGACGCCCAACTTCAAAACAGGACCCTGCGCGAAGCCCGCGACTACGAGGAGCAGCTCAAAGAGAGCAGATGGAAAAGATTCTGGGGACACACGGAATATGGTATAGGCTGGCTTCCGCTCGGCGGTTACTGCAAGATCGGAGGTATGATTGACGAGTCAATGGACACGGCCCAGATGAAGACTCCCCCGCAGCCATGGGAATTCAGGTCGAAACCGGCATGGCAGCGACTGCTGATCATGATAGCCGGCGTGCTCTTCAACTTCCTGCTCGCCATAGTGATATATGCCGGCATAGTATATGCCGAGGGGGAGAAATATGTGGCTTTCACCGATGCCAAGATGGGTATGGACTATTCTCCGGCAGCTCAGTCGGCAGGGTTTCGCGACGGCGACATACCTCTTACGGCCGACGGCAAACCGCTTGACAATCCCGGGGAAGCACGTATGGAGATAGCACAGGCCTCGACAGTGGAGGTGCTCCGCGACGGTAAAGACACAGTGAGCATCACCATTCCCGACAACTTCATCTTCACTCTTGACAAAGAGATGAAAGAGGGCAATGCCGATTTCAACCTCATGACATATCGTTTTCCCGCCAAAGTGACCCTTCTGGCAGAAGGAGACGGCGCGGCCAAGGCCGGTATGAAAGAAGGCGACATCATAACGGCAGTGGACTCTCTGCAGACCCCTACCCTGTTGAGTTTTCTACGGACAATGAAAGATGTAAAAGCCGAGGGAGTGACCCTGACCGTGGTTCGCGGAGCGGCCGGAGACACCATCAAGATGCCCGTGGCCCTCAATACAGAAGGCAAGATGGGAGTAGGATTTGAAGTTGACCCCGGAGCCTTCTACAAGGTGCAGGAAAAGAGATATTCCCTCCTTGGGTCAGTGCCTCGCGGCATTGAGATGGGCACTGACAAACTCGTGAGCTACGCAAGAAGCATGAAACTCGTATTCACCAAAGAGGGAGCGAAAAGTATCGGCGGCTTCGGAGCCATAGGCAGTATCTTCCCCGAGAAATGGAACTGGATAGCCTTCTGGAACATCGCAGCATTCCTCTCTGTAGCTCTCGCTTTCATGAATATACTGCCCATCCCCGCCCTTGACGGCGGCCACGTGCTCTTCCTGCTTTATGAGGTTGTGACCGGACGGAAGCCGAGTCAGAAATTCATGGAATATGCCCAGATGACCGGAATGTTCCTTCTTCTTGCCCTGCTTATCTATGCCAACGGTATGGACATAGCAAGACTATTTTTCAAATTCTGAGGTCTTAGACCCCGGATCATGAAATACCCGAAAACCTTATTATCATCCGACATAAGTAAGTAGCTACGAAAAAGAATCCATCCCACCAATATGAGTGACGACAAGATAAAGACCATCATTCTGAAGCCGAATAAAGAGGAATCCATTCTCCGGCAGCATCCCTGGGTTTTCTCCGGCGCCATAGCCCGTCTGCCCGAAGGACTCGAAGAGGGGGAGACAGTGTGTGTGAAAGCAGCCGACGGACGAGTGCTCGGCATCGGCCACTATCAGATCGGGAGCATAGCAGTGCGCCTTCTTGAATTCGACACAGACACCGTGCCCGATGACATCTACTCGCGCCGGCTGGAAAGCGCACTTGCCCTGCGCCGCAGTCTGGGACTCTCACGCCCCGACAACAACTGCTTCAGACTCGTTCATGGCGAAGGCGACTTTCTGCCCGGACTGATCGTCGATATATACGGCGACACCGCCGTGATGCAGGCTCATTCACCGGGTATGCACTTCGCACGCAGGGTCATAGCCGATGCCCTCACCCTGCTCCCCGGGGCCGGCATCAGAAACGTGTATTATAAAAGTGAGACAACTCTTCCTTATAAGGCTCATCTCGATCCCGAAAACGAATATCTTGCCGGCGGATATGACGGCAATGTGGCTGTAGAGAACGGACTGAGCTTCAACATAGACTGGCTGAAAGGACAGAAAACAGGTTTTTTTGTGGATCAGCGTGAGAACCGCAAGCTCCTCGAGAGCTTTGCAGCCGGCCGGAATGTGCTCAATATGTTCTGCTACACCGGAGGATTCTCTGTGTATGCCATGAGAGGCGGGGCCGCCAGTGTGGACTCCGTGGATTCCTCAGCCAAAGCGGCCGCCCTGACCGATGCCAACATAGAGCTTAACTTTCCCGGCGACCCACGCCATAAGACTCACGCAGAGGATGCCTTCAAGTTTCTCAACGAGATGGAGAAAGATCGCTATGATCTTATAATCCTTGACCCTCCCGCCTTTGCCAAACACCGCTCCGCTCTGAAAAACGGTCTGATCGGCTATCGCAAACTTAACGCCAAAGCCTTCGAGAAGATAAAAAGCGGAGGCATACTCTTCACTTTCTCCTGCTCGCAGGTGGTCAGCAAAGAGCAGTTCAGACTGGCAGTCTTCAGCGCGGCCGCCAAGAGCGGCCGAAGAGTGAGAATACTGCATCAGCTGACTCAACCCGCCGACCATCCCATTGATATCTCCCATCCAGAGGGAGAATATCTCAAGGGGCTGGTGTTGGAAGTGGAATAATCAAGAACACCATAAGACAAGAACATCATAAGATTTACATCATGAAAAAAATAATTCCCGCGCTCCTGTTAGGCACATTAGTGAGCCTCCAGGGCAATGCCGTAGTCGATAAGAATTTCGACTATCATGTGGATCGGTTTGCCGATATCGAAGTGCTCCGTTATGAAGTGCCGGAGTTCGATCGCCTGAGTCTTCAGCAGAAGAAGATGCTCTATTATCTCACAGAAGCCGCCCAAGCCGGACGAGACATCATCTGGGATCAGAACGGACGCCACAACCTTCAGCTGCGCCGCCTGCTCGAAGCTATCTACACAGGCTACACCGGCGACCGCCAGAGCAAAGACTTCAAGGCATTTGAGAAATATCTGAAGCAGGTGTGGTTTGGCAACGGCATACATCATCACTACAGCAACGACAAATTTGTGCCGGAGTTTTCCGAGGAATTCTTCTCGGCTCAGGTGGGCGCGCTGCCTGCGGAGCAGCTTCCTCTTGCTGCAGGTCAGACCAAGGAGGAGATGATGGCGGTGCTCCTGCCCGTGATTTTCGATCCTAGCGTAATGGCCAAGAAGGTGAATCAGGACGGCACACAGGACGTAGTGGCCACCTCTGCCGGCAACCTCTACGAGGGAGTGACGCAGGCCGAGGTAGAAGCCTACTACAACGCCCTCAAAGATCCCTCCGACGCCACCCCCATCTCCTATGGTCTCAATTCCAAAGTGGTGAAAGAGAACGGCAAGGTGAAAGAGGAACACTATCACCTCAACGGCCTATACGGCGATGCGATAGCAAAAATCATCTATTGGCTCGGCATGGCCAAAGAGGTGGCGGAGAACGACGCACAGAAAGCCTATATCACCAAACTGATCGATTACTATATCACCGGCGATCTCAAACTCTTCGACGAATACTCCATCCTCTGGGCTGAAGACACCAAGAGCGACGTAGACTTCGTCAATGGTTTTATAGAGAGCTACAACGATCCGCTTGGAATGACCGGCAGCTGGGAATCATACGTGAATTTCAAGAACTCCAAATCATCTGCCAGAACCGAGACAATCTCCAACAACGCGCAATGGTTTGAAGACAATTCCCCCGTTGATCCCCGTTTCCGCAAACCCCACGTGAAAGGAGTCTCTGCGAAGGTGATCACCGCCGCTATGCTTGCCGGCGATGCTTTCCCCTCGACAGCTATCGGTATCAATCTCCCCAACACCAACTGGATCCGCGCCGCACACGGCTCGAAATCCGTGACACTCGAGAATATCACAGAGGCTTACGACATGGCTTCGCACGGCAACGGATTCAATGAAGAATTCGTGATCGATGAGCCGACACGCAAACTGATGGAGGAGTATCTCTACATCACCGATATGCTCCACACCGATCTTCATGAATGTCTCGGCCATGCCTCCGGCCAGCTTATGCCCGGAGTGGATCAGGACGCACTGAAGGAGAACGGCGCCGCACTCGAAGAAGCCCGTGCCGACCTCTTCGCTCTATACTACCTTGCTGATCCGAAATTGCTCGAACTCGGCATCCTTGACAATCCCGATGCCTATAAGGCAGAGTATTATAAATATATGCTCAACGGCCTTATGACACAGCTCAACCGTATCGAGCCGGGTAAGGATGTGGAGGAAGCCCACATGCGCAACCGTCAGCTCGTGGCCGCCTACGTGCTCGACAAGGGAAAGAAAGACAAAGTGGTGGAACTCGTGAAGAAGAACGGCAAGACCTTTGTCAAGATCAACGACTACAAGAAGATGCGCGCGATTCTCGGCGAACTCCTCGCAGAGGTGCAGCGCATAAAGAGCGAAGGTGACTACGAAGCCGGCAACAAGCTGATTCAGAAATATGCCGTGAAGGTGGATCCCAAGCTTCATAAAGAAGTGCTCGACCGTTATTCCACACTTGACATTCCTCCCTACAGAGGATTCATCAATCCGCGTTACACTCCGGTGTATGACGAGAGCGGCGAGATAATCGACGTGAAACTCGGCTACGGAGAGAACTATGTGGAACAGATGCTCCGTCTGAGCCGCGACTACAATACCCTTGCGAAATGACAGCAGCACAGCATCCGGGGATGCAGGAGATAAAGCACCGCTTTTTCGCCATGCGCAACGGCATTGTGGCCGATGCGCTGCGTAAAGGAGGGTTGCCACACTCCGTGATATTCGGTCTGCAACTTCCGCAGCTGTCGGAGATAGCCCGTTCGCTGGAGAAAGACGCAGAGCTGTCACGAACCCTCTGGGCCGACTCCGGGGTGAGAGAATCCCGACTTCTCGCGTGCTATCTTATGCCTGTCGACACCCTATCGGCCGAAGAGGCACAGAGAATGGGAGAATCAGTGGCGACACGAGAGGAATCCGACATACTCGCATTCCGGCTGCTGCGCTATCATCCGGAGGCCGAAAGACTCGCAGCTGCTTTTGAGAAATCCGAAAATCCCGCTACTGTGTATCTCAGCGAAGCCCTGCGGCGTAATCTTGCCGCCATGAGCGAGTGACACATTCAGGTATTATTTTCTCAAAGACCACTTAAAATAAGGAGACTGCATCGTAATTCATGTCGGTGCAGTCTCCTTAGTTTATTATGTCAAAAGCCTTTGAACAGAGCCCCTGTTTCCAACCTGGAGATTGGGGGTTTTACTGTTTAGCATTCATCCAAATCTCTAAACAAGAGATACTTATTCGGGTTGCAAAGATAGCTAATTTTCTGGAAGTAAGAGGCATATTTTATTGTGCCAAACAATTTTTATCGGACAATAATAACATACATTTCAGCGACTCTTCAGAGCAAAATACTTCCAAAGCGGGGCTGCCATAAGAGCTTGCTTCATCTTATCGTCCCGGAGTAGAGCATAGACTTCATCTTCTTTTAGAATCCTGACGGCAATATCTTCGTTGGCATCCAGATGCTGCCCGCTAATCTTGACCACTCCCTTTGCTATGAAGCAATATGTGAGATTGTTAGAGCAAGAGGGGTTCTGGGAGATTACCATAAATTGCTCCCAATCGCCTCCACCATAACCGGATTCTTCGAGAAGTTCACGTCGGGCTGCCTCGATCGGAGTCTCTCCCGGCTCTATGACGCCGGCTACGAGTTCGGTAAAGACATCTCCCAATCCATGACGATACTGCTCTACCATCACAAAATCACCTTCTGTCGTCAGGGCGATCACGTTGATCCAGTCAGGATATTCAAGAACATAATACTCAGGGTTGGTTCTTCCGTCAGGAAGCCGGACTGTGTCACGGCGTGCCGTGAGCCATGGTCTTTGAAAAAGATATTCCGACTTCAGAGTCTCCCACTTCTGTATTTTCATAAGTAGCTAAGAAAAATTAAACGATATAATAACTCAGTAGCTTTGAAAGTATCTTAATATGATATATGCGGCTAATTTTGGCCATCTTGACCTTGTCACTCAGTCGCTTAGCT
>JAAVFY010000059.1 GCA_014800515.1 Bacteroidales bacterium | reverse complement strand
TTGGCGAGTGCGCGGTTGGTAATCTTTTTCAGACCTTTCATGTAACGGGCGACAGTGTTTTGCTGCTGGTTACGGTCAATTTTGAGATACAGCTCGAATCCATGAACGAAGTCGCGGTCAAGACTTGTCAACGGCAGGTCCGCCGTTTCATACTTCTTAGCGATGTAACGCTGGAGAAGGCGAGTGATGGTCTCGTACTTTTTGATAGTACCCAACTCAAAGTCACGACCCATCAGAGCACGGCATTCCTGATTGTGCTCTTGGAAAGTGGCGATAATCATCCGCTCCACTTTTTTGTGAGGGCCTATGTTGAAGTACCGATTATGCAATTCTTGCGCTGTAACAACTGAGCCGTCTTCCTGCATTTCTTGGAAGAGCTTAAACATTTTTATCTCAGTATCATCAATAAAGTTATTGAGATCAATAGCTTTTTTTGATGAGCCTTTTACTCTTTCTTTGGCTTGATTCCAAAGATGAGGTTCAATGGATTTGCCTGTATTGCACTCCACGCGAGTACCGTTTGCCGTAATACGCATGAATATTGCGGCCTCTCCTGACTTCAGGAGTCTGCTTCTCTTTGCAAAAAGCAGGTTGAAATTTTCTTTCCTCATTTTTTACACAGATTTTTGAGGGTTAAATCATCGAAAATTCAGACCGTCAAACCTCTCACATGTCCTAATGTATATTGTTGTAAATGTGCTATATAGACACACATTAGTGTGCAGGATTATTCAACTATTAGTGTGCAAAATCGCTTGCACACTAATGGACACTCCTTGCACACTTTTTGATTTTTCTGAGTAATCATAAAATCTTTAGGAAGGATGAGATTTTGGGGTTTGAAAATCCCGATGACCATACTTTTGTTATTGTGCAAAGTTAGGCAATGAGTGATGTTGCGTTGATATGCAAAATATTGAAGAATAGTGAATTGAGAATTATTTTCAATCAATTGCAGCCGAGGAGAAGCCCCACGGAGGGGTCGGCCACGGATGGCACACCCACATCCTTCATCATTCTTCTCCGAAATATTAATCTCCTAAACGTGACAAAGCCCCGATAATGTTGATTATCAAGGCTTTGACTTCTTTTGAATGATGTTTAAGTGGTCCCACTTGGGCTTGAACCAAGGACTCCCTGATTATGAGTCAGGTGCTCTAACCAACTGAGCTATAGGACCGAACTCGCTTCTAACGACTCTGAATTAGTCTTTTCTGCGTGTTTCGAGTGCAAAGTTAGCTATTCTTTCTGAATTGTGCAAATTTTGCTGATCTTTTTTGTTCTCCCGAACGGTTCTTTCTTTTAAGTTTGTCTTAGAAAGACATCCTCTCCCTCCTCTCCCTCCTCTTCCCTCGCCTCCTCATTGCGATTTGGTTGATGCCAACACAACGGGGAGGCATGGGAAAGCGAGAAGAGAGAGAAGGGGTAAAGGGTGATATTAGAGTCGGATCTTGCGAACATCGGCGCCGCTCTTCACTATGAAGAGGCCGTTGCCGGGTGTCGCATTGAGATAATCATTGCTTTTGGCTATGAGTCTGCCGTCGATATCATATAGACGGATCTCACCGGAGGCTGTGGCTGTGAGGGTAGCTCCGCAGGTGTTAATCTCAAGGTTGGTGGCTGTGGCGAGGACGTCTTCCACTCCATCTTGATATACCTTCATGTTGAGGAATTTGCTCCAGATGTCATCATCGGCGAAGAGCTGCATGGAGTCGTCAAGAAGGTAGAGACTGGTGTATTTGAAGTTTTCTTCGCAGAATGTGTCAACATCTACTTCGGGCACTTTCTCGGTGGGTACAAACAGTTCGGTAAGTTCTGTACAGGTCTCAAATGTGCTGTCGCCGATGGTTTCTATACTTTTGCCGAGATAGGCGTATTCAAGCAGGAAGCAGCCCATGAAGCAGCCTTCACCAAGAGTCTTAAGGTTGTCGCCGGCAACGAACTTCTTTAGATTTGCACATCCTTGGAAGGCTGCGCTGTTGATAAGCTCAACATTCTCACCGGAAACGAATTCTTCAAGAGAGAGGCAGTGGTCGAATGCCCAGGGGCCGATTGTCTTGACTGTGGAAGGGATATTGATGGAGGTGAGTGACTCGCATTGCATAAATGAACCGTTTTCAAGTTCTTCAAGACCTTCCGGAAGCACTACCTGGTCAAGTTCCGTGCAATTAAAGAAGCCGGCATATCCGATCTTTTTCACTCCTTCGGGCACGACTATTTCTGTGAGTTTCTCAGGAGCCTGGAGGACGGTTTCGCCTGCGATGTCATAGAGCACTCCGTCAATGCTTTTGAAGTATTTGTTGCCCTCAGCAACATTTATTTCCTCTATATTTATAGAGTAGGCGAACACCATGTGTCCGAAATTCTTGAGTGAAGCGGGAAGCGTTACGCTTTTCAGACCGGTGCAATAATTGAAGGTGTTGCCCTGAATTGTGGTGAGAGTCTCGGGGAAAGTGATGGAAGTCATCTCGGCACATTCTTCAAAAGCAAAATTTGAAATCATGACTACGTTGTAGTATTGGTCAGTCGATGAGTCGTAGGCCTTTTCGGGGATGACAACGTCGCCTGAATAGGTGATTCCCATCGTAGGAGCCACAACGGCGCATGATCTCTCGTCGAGGGGTTCGTAACACAGCTTGCCGTCAACAAAAGCGGCTGTCGCATGAGTGGTGGCCGCGAGAGTGAGTGTCACGCCAATCCCGGCGCACATAAGCTTGGTAAAGATGCTCATATTTAAATTCGTTAGTTCATGTAGAATGGAGACACTGGAGCGTGAATAAACCCAGATGCCCTTTTAATGTCGCAAAATTAGCAAAAAAATCAAGAGGAGAGCTTCTTATATCTGATGATTTTTTGTTAAGTTTGCACAATAGATACTTACCGGGACTGCAATGTGTGGCGCCAACGCATGAAAATCTTCTCGGTATGAAAGCTACGCTTCACATTGCAGCACCATGTCAATCAAGATCTCATCTCACAACAAATGTCAACTCCAACGGCAGAAAATACGGCAGGCCGGGTCATAAACCGGCTTCGCAGCAAGCTTATCCCCCTTTACGGGCGTGTGGAAGCCAACTCCATGATACGCATAATGTTTGAGAGCGTCATGGGATGGTCGCAGACGGATATGCTTATTAATGAGGACAGGGTGTTATCTTCTTATTCTCTTGAGAAATTAGATGAGATAGAACGTCGGCTTCTTGCCCATGAACCCATACAGTATATCACGGGACTGGCTTATTTCTACGGGATGGATTTTGAGGTGGAGCCGGGGATTCTCATTCCTCGTCCGGAGACTGCGGAACTCGTGGATATGATAGTAAGAGAGAATAAAGCGCCGGATCTGCAGGTGGCAGACATCGGCACAGGCTCAGGGTGTATAGCGATAGCGTTGTCCCGTAATCTCACATTTCCGCAAATCACGGCTATTGATATCTCACCCATAG
The DNA here is from genome assembly GCA_014800515.1 of Bacteroidales bacterium. GTDB lineage: Bacteria > Bacteroidota > Bacteroidia > Bacteroidales > Muribaculaceae > Lepagella. The sequence continues at coordinate 16,599 of JAAVFY010000059.1, read as the reverse complement.
CAATAGAGGTGGCGCAACGCAACGCCCGCCGTATGCACGCGTGCAATATCAAGTTTATACATGCCGACATATTCAGCTGGATTCCCGAGGCCGGCAAATACGATATTTTCGTCAGCAATCCTCCCTACGTGGATGATAGCGAACGCTCGGATATGGAGCGGAATGTGCTTGATTACGAACCTGCCGAGGCCCTTTTCGTTTCTGACAGTGAGCCCCTTCTATATTATAAGAGGATTGTCCTTCTTGCAAAACGCGGTCTCCGGCCGGGAGGAAAGCTCTATTTTGAGATCAATCCCCGGCATGCGGATGATATGGAGCAACTTGTAGAAAGAGAAGGCTTCACCAATGTCGCCATTCATAATGACACTTTCGGGAAAAAGCGTATATTATCTTGCAGCCTCCCCTCGGAAAGAGACTGAAACAGATTCTTATGCAGGTAAGCAGCCAAGAAAAAAATCAAACGACACCATTTATCTCTCTTAGTTACTTGGGAATCAAAGAATATTAATTGCGAACATCAGAAAGCGGCTCTATAATAATGACAAGACACACTCCGACACCTGATTCGGTGAGACTTCGACTGGCCGGATTATGTGCCAGATCCGAACAATGTGAATACGATCTCCGGCGCAAAATAGCAAGAGCCGGTCTGACTGCTGAAGACTCTGATGATATCATAGGGTTTCTGCGAAGAGAACGATTTATTGATGATCTACGCTTCTCCAGGGCTTTTGCCCGCGACAAAGCCCGGTTCTCCGGCTGGGGACCCGCAAAGATACGAGCTCAACTCTCTGCCCGGCGTATTCCATCGTCAGTGATAGCCGAAGCCTTGGAGGCCACCGATACTTCCGACCTCCACGAGAGTCTTATCAAGGCAGCCAAGGCAAAGGCAAGAAATCTTGATCTAAGCTCGCGTCAGGATCAGGCCAAGTTATGCCGCCATCTTATCGGAAGAGGGTTTTCATATTCCGACTTCCGCAAGGCAGTCGCCAAACTTCAAGAGGATGCTGCTGAAGAGTCTGATTGATCTTATCTGGCCAAGAGTATGCCATATCTGCGGGAGCACACTTCCGGAGACAGACCGATTTGTGTGCGCACCTTGCATCTCGGCCCTACCCCGCACCGGCTATCACCGATACTCCGGAAGCATGAATCCGATGGAACATCGTTTTGCCGGCATCATCCCCTTCGAGCGTGCCACGGGCCATTTCTTCTATATGCCCGGCAATCCTGTGGCCGAACTAATCCATGATTTCAAATATAGAAACTTCCCAGGTCTTGCCACATATCTGGGAGAAATAGCCGGTAAAGAATTATATCCTACGGGATTCTTCTCACAAGCTGAAGCAGTGATTCCCGTGCCACTTCATTTCATAAAGAAAATGCGTCGCGGCTACAATCAGTCTGAAGCCATAGCCATGGGGCTGAGCAGAGCCACACGCCTGCCAGTAGACACGAGTCTGCGGGCCACACGTCCACATCGCACCCAGACAGCCTTAGGACATGAGATGCGTCTCAAGAACACTATCGGACTGTTTCGGGTGTCCCATCCCGAGAGGCTGAAGGGAAAGACTATTATTCTGGTAGATGATGTCTGCACCACCGGAGCCACTCTTCTGGCAGCCGCCGAAGCCATACTCAGAGATGTGGAATCAAGCCGAGTAATCCTTTTCTCACTTGGAGTCACGTTCTAAGACCCATATCTACTTTTTGTTTTCTCAACAAAGTTTTATAACTTTGCAATAGTAAAACTCTCTACGACATGAAAACTCCGGCAAGGCTACTGGCCGAAAAACTACTGCAGTCAAACTCCATAAAACTGCAGCCGAGAATTCCGTTTATATGGGGTTCGGGGTGGAATTCACCCATCTATAACGACCATCGTCGCACCCTCTCCTATCCTGACATACGCAACTTCATCAAAGTGGAGATGTCGCGTCAGATTGCCGAGCGTTTTCCGGAAGCTGACGCTCTGGCCGGAGTTTCCTCGGGAGCTATTGCCTACGGAGCTATTGTGGCCGACACACTGGGACTTCCTTTTGCATACGTGCGTGAGACACCTAAAGATCATGGATTAGAGAACATGATAGAAGGCAACTTGCGACCGGGACAACAGGTAGTCGTAATCGAGGATCTGGTGAGCACCGGCGGCGCGCTGATTAAGGCCATAGACTCTATCCGCCGTGTGGGATGCGAACCGGTGGGTGTGGTGGCGATATTCAGTTATGAATTTCCTCTGGCCATACAGCGGTTGCGTCAAGAGAATATCCCTATGGTGGTGCTTTCCGACTATACCACCATGCTTGAGGCGGCACTCGCACTCGATTATGTTGGAGAAGAGGAGATAGCCACTCTGCGCGAGTGGCGTGAAGATCCCTCCAGCTGGACTCCTCCGGCAGCTCCGCTACGCTGAGCTTCTTCTCAATTTCTAACCCCAGCCCTCTGCCCATCAAAAAATTATAAACGCAGGAGGCAAAAAACATCAAAACATCGTGGCTTCATTCAATAGTCCGGTATCCATCATCGGCGCAAACGCCGAGAAGGTATACGCAAGATATTCAAATCTTGAAAATCTCTCCACACTGCTCGCCAACATTCCGGCTGACCAGATTCCTTCCGACAAGCGCGATATGCTTGACAACATTAAGGTAGAAAAAGACTCTATCTCGCTGCCCGCCGGTCCGGTAGGAGCCATAAGGCTCGTCATGGCAGAACGCATAGAGCCTACTCTCATCCGTCTGCAGGGCGAAGGCGCGCCTGTGCCCCTTTCCCTTAGCCTGCACATCACTCCTATTGATGCCCAGAGCTGCGAGACGAGTGTAGAGATAGATATAGAGATTCCCCGCATGATGCTTCCTATGATCAAAGGTACACTTCAGAAAATGGCCGACCAGATAGGAGCAATCCTCCCCGCTATACCCTATAACGATTGATGCGTATACTCTACGTAATATGTATGTTCGTGTCGTTGTTCTTTTTGGCGTCCTGTCATGAGATAGACGATGAACGCATACCGCGTATGCCGGTGAGCATCAACCTCACGGGAGCCGGCCTCTGGAACACATACGGAGTGGCCGGCACCGGCCTCAGCCGGGACTTCATAATCAGCGAAGGTCTTCCGGCAGGCTTTCCCTATACTCAAGGAAACGCCACAGGATTTGGAGGAGTGTTGCTTATCGGAGGTATGGATCCCTTTACATCCGAGCCCAATGTGCCACTCGCTTACGATCTGGCATGTCCGGTGGAGCGTATGCCTACAGTAAGAGTCTTCATCGATCCGTACAATCTTGACGCAGTGTGTCCGGATTGCGGCAGTCACTATAACGTAGTGACTGGAGGAGGCTCGCCCCTCTCAGGGCCCGCGCTGACAGGCAAGACCAAATATGGCCTGCGCCGCTATCAATGTCTCGGAGGACAAGCCGGAGGCTATTATATCACAGACTGAAAAGAGATGAGTCTGATAGAAAGTATCTTCTACATGATATGGCGTGGAATCGCCATAGGAATCCTGATATCGGCCCCGATGGGTCCGGTGGGTATCTTTTGTATCCAGCGAACTCTTGACAAAGGACGCCGGGCCGGATTCTTCACCGGAGTCGGAGCCTCTCTCTCCGACCTTTTCTATTGTCTGCTGACCGGTTTCGGATTGTCATTTATCGAGAGCTTCCTCGAGCGCAACCACGACATCATCCAACTTGCAGGAAGTGCCGTTCTGATAGCCTTCGCCATCTATCTCTACCGTAAGAATCCTGCCGGCTCGCTGCGCACCCCCTCCTCGTCAGAAAAGCTATCCCCGCGAAAGGACATACTCGGAGGATTCCTATTCACATTTTCAAATCCCCTTATTCTCTTTCTCATAATAGGACTCTTCGCCCGCTTCAACTTCCTGATGCCCGAGATCAGGTTTTACCATTACATAATAGGATTTCTATTTATTCTGGTTGGAGCAATAGCCTGGTGGTGGTTTGTGACATTTGCGGTAGACAAAGTGCGCTCCCACTTCAATCTACGGTCCATGTGGCTCATAAACCGTATAATCGGCACTATTATCCTGATTTTTGCTATCGTCGGCATCGTCACATCCATCTTAAGCCTTACCGGACAATGAGGAGTCATGGCATAGGCCGCACCTTCATGACGTGCATACTTCTGCTTGCCGCTGTGATAACTTCCGAGGGAGAGACACGTCATTGGAACCGTCATCGCGGCTACTCTCCTTTTTCCGAAAGTCAGAACTCTCCCCTGATACTTGACAACACCTCCTCCACTCCCGTCATCTTCACAGCCTCTCCCACATATCCGAGTCGGAATATAGCATTCACCTTTCGGGTGTCTGACCTCCACAGCCATCCTCTGAAACGATATTCATATCGCATTGGGGAGGGAAAAGAAAAGTCAGTGCAGTCTCCCGGCTGGAGCATAATTGCAATAGGAGAGAGAGGCGACACCCTCCGCTTCCGTTTCAAACCGGAGGAGAGCATGGCTGCCGGTGACGGCATATCCTCTTCCCGTACCCTCAGACTCACAACCGAATATATACCTCCAAAATCTTCATCCAACCGGCCGATCGCCCGGACCATTCTCACCAATAAACTGGATGCCTATACAGGATGGAATTCCCTGCGCCTTGACCTTGATAACAACAATTCCACCCTGAGCGGCGGCGTACACACCCGGCATGTCATACTGACCGAGGAGAATCCTCTTTCACAAGTGGCACACATAGGCTTTGAGGTTGCTTCGGGAGGAAGAATAGCTTTGGATCATCTCTCTCTCGAGAGTCCGGACAAGCAATCGCTGACTTCAATCGTTGACACTCCTGGAGAGCTGGCACGCTTATGCCGGCAGACTGCCGAAAGTCAGGATGAGATGGAAGGGGAATGGGTGGTCTACGACCGCAGTCTTGACGAGTCTCATCTTCGGTCGGGAGGAGAGTATCGCCTATTGGCTGTCGCCACTCCGGGGGGATATCAACTTCTCTATCTTGACGGGGCACGCGTGTGTGCCGACAAATGGAAAGCCGGCGATAGGAAAGCAGAACTCCGCAAAGGAGATATCCCCGGAGTCTGGAACGTCATCTGGTATGATGCCGAAGGTCTGCCCCTTTCTCGCGACATCAGAGCCCAATACGATTCCTCCACATCTCTGCTCACCATTACTTTCCCATACTTCTCAAGCCAACTGCGGCTATATCCTGTCAGAAAATAGACCACCACCATATTCATCATCATCATCCCAGCGGAGAGAAACCAATGAAAGCATCATTCGTCATACCCACCTTCAACGTCCGTCCCTATCTGCGCGACTGTCTCCTCAGCCTCGTCTCACAGACCGAGCAGGATTTTGAGGCAGTAATAGTCGATGACGGTTCCACCGACGGCACCCGTGAATTGCTCCGCGAGATTCTGGAGAATCCGGAGGATATATGCAATCTCGGAGGCCGACTCCGTGTGGAATTCGCCGAAAAGAATTCCGGTGGTCCTTATCAACCACGCAAACAGGCGATTCTTCTCGCAGGCTCCTCAATAGTGGCCCCACTGGATGCTGATGACACTGTCGGACCGGACTATCTTGCCAACCTGCTACGCAGAAAAGAGGAATGCAATGCCGAGATTGTCTATCCCGCTATGTATCGCTTCGACGGCACATACTCCTACCGCATACTTCCTGAGGCCGATTTCGATGCGCAAAATGTCAGATCGGGCAGAGACATAGTGAAGGATACACTCAGCGGCTGGAGGTTTGGCGCAGGCGGAGGATTGATAGATCGTGAGTTATATCTGAAATGCTTCGGCAAATACGATTCGACGATAGCCTACACCTTCGCCGACGAAGTGCTGACACGCCAGCTTCTCATCGAGGCAAAACGGGTAGCCTTCGATGAAGAACCTTATCACTACCGTATCAACCCACAGAGTGCTACACAGAAGATTTCCAAGGCTTGCTTCATGCTCACCCGTTCACACCGCGCACTCATCTCTCTTATACGCGAAGAATATGGCGAAGATTCCCCAGAGTTTCTTGAAGCCAACCGCCAGCTTTTTCATGGATTCTTTGATGCAGTGCGTCTGTATGCAGCCGCCAAATCAAGCAGCCTGATGACTCCCGAAGTAAGACAGACGGCTCTTGAGGAGATACAGTCCACCTGGCACACAATCGACTGGCAGCTTGTCAAGGGCCATGTCAGTCCGCGTTATTATCTTCTTGGCAAAACAGGCATAAAGGCTACCATCATCCTTCTTCCGCTCTATGACAAAATCAAAAGATGAAAACAGCTATCGAAATATCCTGAAAGGGATATCGGTGTTCGGGAGTGTAAAAGTATTTGAGGTGCTTGCCGGAATTGTGAGAGTAAAATTCGTGGCTATGCTTCTCGGGCCTGACGGCATGGGAATCAATACTCTCTTTACCTCAGCGGCACTCCCAATTCAGCAATTCTCATCTCTGGGTCTCAATCTGGCCATAGTGCAGGAAGTGGCTTCCCGACGAGAAGATCCCTCTGCCCTGCGCGCTGCCTTCTCAGCCGCCGGAAGACTAATCATCTTCACCGCCCTTCTCGGAGCACTCGTATGTCTTGCAGCTGCTCCATGGCTCAGCGTGGTCACATTCGGTTCGGATGCCTATACATGGCAATTTATGCTGCTCTCCATATCTGTCTTCCTTGCCATCGGCTCCACAGGGCGTCTCTCCCTCCTTCAGGGACTACACGAGGTGAAACGCCTCTCCACGGCTTCCCTGATCGGAGGATTAACCGGCCTGCTGGCCGGTGTGCCCCTTTATTATTTCTTCGGCACACTTGGCATAGTGCCCGCACTGATAACGGGAAACCTCGCACTCTTCATATTCTATGCCATCAATCTGAAGCGATGTGAAACCGTCCCGGAAGCCACCACCTTCAGTTGGCAAACACATCGTCCGATAGTAAAGCGTCTGATAGCTCTGGGATTCATTCTTATGGCCAGCGACCTTATCGGAAGCGTATGCACATACGCCACCAACATCTGCATCCGTGTCTTCTCAGATGAGTCCGTATTAGGACTGTTTCAGGCTGCCAACACCCTTACCAACCAATATGCAGGAATGGTATTCACCGCAATGTCACTCGATTTCTTTCCACGCCTCACGGCCATAGCGCGCGACAACCGGAAAATGTGTGAGGTCGTCAACCGACAGACAGAAATAGTGGCGTTGCTGATAGCCCCTCTGGCGATATTGCTGATTCTGACCGCCCCCCTTGCCATTCAATTGCTTTATACAGATAAATTTCTACCTGCCACCGGACTCATGCGCTGGATGGGAGTAGGCGTGATGGTTAAAGCTCTGATGTTTCCTATGGGCTACATCGCTTTTGCCAAAGACAACCGGAAATTGTTTTTCTGGCTTGAAGGAGTCTACGGCAATCTCCTCACGATGCTTGCCTTTTGCCTTATGTTTACACTCTTCGGTTTTGACGGACTCGGATATGGATTCGTGGCCGATTGCGTGATATGTATCGCCACGTACTATATAGTCAACCGACGTAAATACGGTTATCGGTTTGACAGACGCACTCTCCTTCTCTGCGGATATGCCGCCACAACTGTGACCGGAGCTTTCTTCGCCTCCTATATCCCCTCCAAACCGCTATCATATACAGTAGGAGGATCAATCCTGCTGCTCACCGGATTGATCTCTCTGAAGACTATACTTTCCTTAACACGCAAAAAGAGAATACCTGTAGATGCAGATAACGAAGACATGTAGCTAAACCAAGCAGGAGGGAATATTAAGAGGGAATTTCAAGAAGGAATCTCTGACATGCCACCCCAGTGCCTCCCAATGAAAATTTCTGTCGAAGAAGACCTTCATTGAGCACCCGGCCTCCATCCTCATTGGAAGTGCCGAAATCAAACCATCTCTGTGTCTGCTCAGGATGAAGAGACAATGCATACTCATTATGAATAAGGCGATCAAACAGCCATGGCAAGAGTCCTCGGTCTCTACCTTCTTCTGTTGTGCATATATACTGACAATGAACCACACTCTCTGTCACAAACATACATACCCCCGCAGCCGGCAGACCGGACACTGGAGAAATAGCCATAAAAAATCTGATGTTGCGAGGGAAACGATGATAAAGAAGAGAGAGTTCGCTACACGAATGCACCGGGACTGCTCCATGACGCTCAGAGAGACATATCGCCAGCATCTCCCAGAAAGGAGTCACATCCCATTCCCCCGAAAGTGGAGAGGATACGAAACCGGGATTTAACTTCTCAGCCTTACGCAACATTCGCCGCTGCAGTTTATTGAAAGGCAAGGGATTCCGAAGATCTACTGTTGAAGAAAGAGTTGTCTCCGAGATAATAGCACCCAGACGGAAAAGAGCATATATATCCTCCTGAGAAGGATAAGAGGCATATATGGAAGGCAATGCTTTATAATCGAGAGCAGAAATTCCCGCTTCATGACAGAAGTCAATAGTATTCTCAAAGAGTCTCAACACGCCCGTGCCGTCAAGATGGGCCTTTGGAAGAATCCATCCGCCATACGAAAGCCCGCGATGCGAATGCAAGACTCCGTCGGGAGTGACATCCGCAGGCAGCAAAGCACATAACTTTCCTTCGCGAAAAGCCATAAGAGAGAAATCCTCAAATCTGTCGGCATGATAATCCATATATTCACGCCGGAAGAGAAATGTGGAATTACGTGCTCCATCCACAAACTCATCCCACACTCCGCAATCAGCAGGAACATATCTGCGAATCTCAATCTCAGACCTCATCTCACTCATCTGATCCAGTCAGCAGGATTGAGTTTCTCACGATTACGCCACACTTCAAAATGAATAGATGAATGGCCCGGATCATCTTCATCCACGGCAAGGCGTCCTACAGATTGACCCTGTTTCACAGAATCTCCTACCTTCACCGAAGGGGAGGCGATGTTGCCATAGACAGTGTAGTAATTGCCATGACTGACAATCACCACGGTAGAGAAACCGGGAATCATGTATACACCCGACACCTTACCACCGAAGACAGCCTGGGCCGTAGCCCCGGCAGCCACCTGAGCATCTATACCGGGATTGTCATACATCACGTCGGGAAGTTCAGGAAGAGAATGACGCCCGAAAGGAGAGGTTATCCTGAAACTACCCGTCACAGGCCTGGGGAGAGAACCACGCATATTCTCAAACGCCCCGCCCGCGGAAGAGGCAACAGCCGCCGACTTATCATAATTGGAATTCTTGCCGGCCGATGATGAGCCGGCCGCATCTCCGGATCGGGGCTTACGTTTTCTTGCATCGGCATAATCTTTACTTTTCTCCTTATGGGAAGTAGTCTTTCCTGCCAGATTTCTTGAATCAGTCTTCTTAGCCGCATCCTTTCCGGCAGATTCCTTCTTTCTGAAATCCTTGTCTTTCTTATTGTCCGACTTATTATCCCTCTTCGAGGCAGCGGCAAGTTCGGCCTGAGCCTTTTCCTTCTCAATACGCTCGGCTTTGGCCAATTCAGCCTGTCTATCCTTCTCCTCACGCTGCCTGCGCTCAGCTGCGGCTGCCTCTTCACGTCGTCTGCGTTCCTCCTCCTCACGCTGACGGCGTGCTTGCTCCTCAGCCGCGATAAGAGCCGAGATACGACTCTTCAGGGTATTTGCTTCAGCTTGTTTCTGAGCGAGATGAGTGTTGAGCGCCTCACGGTTTGCACGAAGCTCCACAACCAAAGCGTCCTGGCGGGCATATTGATTCTGCAATTCACGATGGGCAGACTGCTGACGTCTGAGAGCGGCATCCTTCTCCAGACGTGATTGGGCAAGCAAATCACGCTGCTGACGAAGACGCTCCACAGTCTTGGAGATCTCCGCACTCTGCCGCTCCTTCCACTCAGAAAATTCCTTGAGATAGCGCATACGGCGCAAGGCTTGATGGAAAGAACCGGAAGAAAAGATGAAGGCGAGAGTGGAATTATTTTTTCCGGCCACTCGCATCTTCTTTATAGCCTTAAGATATTCCGTGCGGAGTTTATCAAGCTGCTTCTCCTCTGAATTTACCTGCGACTCCAGTCCATTGATTTTAGAGTCAAGAGCTGACACCTCAGAAGCAGCCATCTCCACCTTCTTCCGAGCATCTCCTATATCGCCCTGAAGCCGCCCGAGTTCGGCCACACCTTTCTTGATGTTGCCATCCGTCTCCTTGAGCCTCTTTTTGGTAGCTGTGATCTCACGCTGGGCTTCCTCCTGCTGTCTTTGCATTTCAGCGGCACTACCCGTAACAGCTGCAGCTGCGGCTCCACCACGCTTTGACCGGCGTTTTTGGGAAGCGTTCTTATTTCCACTTTTTGAGTTACCACCTTTTGAGGCTGATGATTTTTTCTTCGCCGGAGTCGTCGTCTTGCCCGCCGCAGCCTTCTTTCCGGTGGATGAACCCTTCTTTGCAGTGGCCGACGATTTCTTTGCAGACGTTGCGCGTGACTGTTCACGCGCAGGAGGTGTGACGGCATTCACATCGGGTGTCAACGGGGCCATAGCCATGCACACACACATCACCAAAGGAATAAACCTGTAATCCATCATGCACTACACTCAAAAAGAACGGAGAAACTGACCGAGAGGCAAACGCTTATACTTCCGGTCTGGCTTGAAGGAAGCAAAGGGAGCTGTGGCAGTCAGTGGTTTATCAAAAGAAAGAGTAATCTCCGGAAGCGAACTTCCCGGCATGGAAGCCACCAGTCCATGTCCTCCGGAAATATAGAAATCATATATGACAGACAGAGGATTCGGTCTGCCCTCTATACTCACCATCAAGGCCTGAAGTCTCCCGTTAGGCTGGGTCAGGAATCCATATTCCGCACTGAGAGGCTGCTCTGCCTCAACGGGCACCACCATTAAAGATCCATCGTCGGCCTGCAGCATAGTCACGAGAGAGGAGTCGTCGGAGCTAAACTCCCCTTTATCAAGCAGAGCAATTCTTGCAAGAAGAAGAGACTGCAGATCCTCTATCCCTGCCGGAAACTTTCCGGTCACATCCGCCAGACTTTCCTTGCAATAAGTATTCTTCATCTTATTTACAATCAACAGAGAATCAGGAGTCAGCTCCACTCTTCCCACTTCACCCATCAGCGGAGCTCTCACAGAGACCATCACCGCCTCGCCACGCTTCATCCACAGCTTCACACTCGGCTTGATTCCCATCGGAAGATTCGGAATCGTAAGTTTGCCATTAAGCTCGACAATCGTCCAAGGAGTATACCCGGATAAGATTCTATTGACGGCCTCCTCCTTCGCCTTATTAAAGAGAGGACTCTGCGGATAGGCGGCCAAAGACCCTGAAAGTATAAACAGCAGACTATAGAGTGCCAAAATAAATCTATTCATAGAGAAGTAGTTGAAGAATATTTTCCGTTGAAAAAATTGTCTCAACGCTTTAGGGAAAGAATATGATGAGAGTAGAATTAATTATAGAAGAACGTGCGGTGGTCTACCTTCTTCTTCAGGAGAGCATCATCCGGAGAAAGCTCCAAAGCCTTCTCCCAATATTCCACAGCAAGGTCAGGCTCGCCGTTCATAAATAAGATATCGCCATAATGAGAATATAACTCTTCGGACTCCGTACCCTCCTCTATAGCTTTCTCAATTGCTGCACCCTGATAAGCACGAGCCTCTTTATAATCACCCATTCTGAAGAGAATCCAGGCATACGTATCCAGATTCGTGGATGATTCGTTATAGGATATCGATTTTCTACTCATTTCGCGAGCCTTCTCAAGATCGCCGCCATGCTCGCAGAGGAAGAAAGCATAATTATTGAGAGAAAGGGCATTATCAGGAAAGAGGAACAGAGAATTTTCGTAAGCGTCGCAGATACTGTCTTCCAGCTCCTTCTTCTCCGGATGACGTTTATAATGCTCCGCAAGGGCATCACCGTATCCTTCATAATATGAACTTACCGCGAAGATATTGTAATAATCCAGATTCTTTGCGGGAGCCTTCGATTGCAGCCTGCCATCAAGTCCGAACTCCGGCACAAAATCAGCAATGAGTTTTGAGAAAGCACTTTTCACGACTGCGATACTGTCAAGTTGCTGGGCCGCCGAGGCATACATCAGAGTTAGCTCGGGAGTTTCGCCAGCCTGTTCCACAGCATGGCTGTATTGCTCCATTGCCTCCTGCTCACGGTCGGCCGCCACGAGATAAGCCAGCATTGTCGACCAATAATCCTTGTTAGAAGGATCAAGATCGAGCGCATAGCGCATCGACTCCACAGCCTCCCCGAAATTGCCTTTATACGCTTCCCAACGGGCAGAGAAATCAAGAAGAGGCGCCTCATGCGGATACTGTTCGCCAAGCACCCTGAAGAGCGTGTCACCCCGCTGAAGAGAAGCTGCATCCCTTGAAAGCGTCCCGAGATAATCAGACAAGATAGAAAGTTTGGAGTCAAGGCCAAAACTCTCGGCAAGCAACGCACGATATATCCTGGAAGCATAAGCCGTAGAGTCGCCGACAGTTTTGAAATAATTGGCGAGAGCATACTGTGTGCTTCCGTCTGCCGGGTCAAGTTTTTCCGCATCAAGATACGACATGTAGGCACTATCATTCTTGTTGAGATATGACATAAGCTGCCCTTTCAGAAGATGATATTGCGCCAGGCGAGGATTGGCGGCGATAAGAGAATTTGCCTCTTCTATAGCACCGATAGTGTCACCCTCACTGATGTGATAGGCCGCCTTCCGGAGTGTCACCTCAGGAGAATATCCCTCTATAAGTTCATATCGGCTTAATGTGGCCAAAGCATTATGGGCATCGCCCGAACGCATATACGCATCAGCGAGCATAGGGAGATTATCGGCATCATCCGGCAATGCTTCGCAGACCGCCTTATATGTGGCAAGAGCCTCCGGAATCGTGTCAAGCACAATCGCGTTATAAGCATAAAACTGAGCCTTCACCGCATCTTCGGGATGCGCTTTCACATAATCCGACATCATTCCAAGCGCACGTAGCGGCTCGCTATCGGCATATATGGAGTCAAACGGGAGATTGAGTCTCAGCAGACCGAAATCATACGCCACATCCATATTTGAAGGGTCAATGGCGTAAGCTTTAGCCAAGAACTCGTATGCCTCCGGGCCGCGGTTTTCAGCAGAGGCTTTCAGCCCCTGCAAATAGTAGTGACGCGCCTTGCGAGCTCTCATGTCGGATAACGACGAACGCGGAGACACAGCGAAAGCAGCCAGTGCGACTACAGAACCGGCGAGCAATAGAAGAATATTTTTTAGACTGGTCACTTTGATAATCTATTAGACGCAAAAAGATAGTAGGCTCTAACGGGAGGGGGAGAATCAGTTAGTACCGGTATGTCCGAAGGCACCGTCCTCACGCACCGTGCGATCAAGCTCATTGACTGGAATCCATTCCACATGAGAGTATTGCTTGATCACCATCTGACATATCCGGTCACCATCATTCACCACGAAATCGTTCTCACCGAGATTGATAAGAATGATTCCAATTTCACCACGATAATCTGCATCAACAGTGCCGGGAGAATTAGCAATAGATATGCCGTGGTTCAGGGCTAAACCCGAACGCGGGCGTATCTGGCACTCATAGCCCGCGGGGAGCTGCATATATAAACCGGTAGGAATCAAGGCCCGCTGCATCGGCCGCAACGTCACAGGGCCCTCCGGCAAGAATGCCCTGACATCCATACCGGCCGCCTCGTGAGTGGCATAAGCAGGGGCAGGATGATGACTCTTGTTTATCAGTTTGATTTTAAGTTTGTCCATAATTGAAGTGCCGGTTCTAAAATTATCCGGACCGGGGGATATGATTTTTAATAATCAGAGCATAGGGAGTCGTGAAAGACTCTTTGTCAGAATTACAAAATTAACTAATTTTTCCGGAAAAGAAAGCCACTAACCTCCGAAAAAAACTTTGATAGAATCAGAAGGACTCTGAGTTACAAGGCTCAGAGAGATGAATTCGAAAGGGAAGGACGTAAAAAAGAATCGACATTCCGGAAATCCGGAATGTCGATATGCCTCAACAAATTGAAGTTGAATCTCCAATTATCCCTCGGAAATAGCGTCGCTGGGGCAAACAGCAGCACAGCTTCCGCAGCTGATGCAAGTATCGGGATCGATGTTGTACTTTGTATCGCCCTCAGAGATAGCCTCAACGGGACATACAGAGATACAAGTGCCGCAGCAAACGCAGTTGTCGTCAATTACATAAGCCATAGTTGTAGATTTTTAGAGTTGATTGTTAGAGTGTCGATTGAAGTTGGCCTCCGACAGCTCTCCTTAGGAGCTTGCTTCGGAATCCGATGCAAATTTAAGTCTAAATCAATTCATAGCCAAACCAAAGAGGCCAATCATCAATAATTTATAATGAATCCAAATAAGGACTTATCCCGCTCTTCGGTGAAAGGAATAAAGAAATTTGTAGATTGAAGATTTTTTATTAAATTTGCCCTACTATGACCGACCAACCTCTTATATCCATAATCACGATTACATATAACGCCTCCAAGGTGCTTGAGCCGACGATGCTCTCCATAGCATCCCAGACATTCAAAGACTTCGAACACGTAATCGTAGATGGAGCTTCGACCGACGACACACTTGCAATAGCGCGCCGTCAAGGGACTCCAAATCTCAGAAGCCTATCGGAAGCGGACAACGGCCTTTATGACGCCATGGACAAAGGATTGGAAATGGCACGAGGCCGCTATGTGATTTTTCTTAATGCCGGCGACACGTTTCATACTCCCGAAATATTGGGTCTCTACGCATCCGCTGCGTCAGAGACTGATGCCGACATCATATATTCCGACACGGATATTGTCGATGTAACCCGTCAGCGTATCGGACCTCGCCATCTCTCTGCCCCGGAAATACTGACATTCAACTCCTTTTCAGAAGGGATGCTGATATGCCACCAAGCCTTCATGGTCCGCCGTTCGCTGGCCCCGACATATAATCTCTCCTATCGATTCTCTGCAGACTATGAATGGACATTGCAGTGCATACTCCGCACCACCCCTAAACGGTGTGTCAATCTACACACCGTAGGCATTGATTATCTAAGCGACGGTCTCACCGATAATAATCACCTGAAATCCCTCAAAGAACGTTTCGACATCATGCGGCGTCACTATGGCCTCAGAACGGCCCTGCTGCGCCACGCATCGTTTATACCAAGAGCCATTGGCCGCAAACTTAAGGGATAAGAAACTATGATGGCATCTAAATAGCTCTATAGCTAAGAAAAATCAAAACTACATAATAGCTCAGTAGCTTAGAAGATGTCATGATATGATATCACTGATTCTTCCAAACTACTTAAGACCTCAACTCTCGACCCGGTAAACCGGTTTTTGAGTGGGGTCTAAAAAATATCGTATGACAGACTATCAATCTACCATCTCAATATCTTTCGATGAAATTGGACGCCATATAGAGTCAAATTCTTCAGAGACAGATATACTATCCTTTCGTATCACCACGCCGCTGGCAAAAGGAATCCCGAGTCCATTTAGAATCAACGGACTTCTCCTGATACTTTGTAAAGAAGGAATCGGACATATCACAATCGACCTGTCTGAATACACTGTTAAAGAAAATACCCTTATAGTCATTCAGCCACGAAACTATGTTCAATTCGGAGATTTCTCAGAAGATTATTCTGCCATTTGCATAGCCTGCTCTCCACATATCGCAGAGGATTTTCTGCCACAGATCACAGATATCATGCCCTTGTTGCTCCAGAGCCAGCTAACCCCCACCATAAACCTGCAAAGACACGATGCACACAATCTTGAAGCAATTCTAAACTTCCTGGACGCAAAACTTCAAGGACCTCCAACGCCTCTTCGTAAAAAAAAGCTCCTCTGTATTCTTCAAGCAGCCCTCTTCGAGATAATGGACACACGTCTTCAATATTGTGAACACTCCACTCTCCGAAAGACTCGTAAAGAGGAACTAATGGCGGATTTTATAATTGCAGTCAGTCAGGAGTTCAAATCACATCGAGAAGTATCCTACTATGCGGACAAACTTTGTATATCCACAAAGCATCTTTCTACCACAGTGAAAGAAACCAGCGGGCGCACCCCCGGAGAATGGATAGAGAATTATGTCGTGCTTGAAGCAAAGATTCTCCTCAGATCAACCAATCTTACTATCCAAGAAATAACACGTGAGCTCAATTTCCGCAGCCAATCCTTCTTCGGTAAATATTTCCGGAACATAACAGGCATATCACCGACAAAATATCGTCAGCAGAATCGCTAGGCTTCGCAAAATAAGCGGCACGCAAAACCTATGCCCATAAAGAGTGAATGCCGCAAGCGGCATCTGCTGAAAACAAATTTAACACATTTAAATTCATCTCGCCCTAATACAACTAATTTCCAAATGCACCCACTTCCAAATGCAGCTACGCCGCTTCCTTATTTTTTCAGGACATTACTTTTCACTCAAATATATATATATCAAATATATATAAAGAAAGAGGCCGGAGCATTTGCTTCGGCCTCTTGTTAAGGTGGCGATTACCTACTCTCCCGCTTTCGCAGTACCATCGGCGTGATAAGGTTTAACTTCTCTGTTCGGAATG
>JAAVFY010000058.1 GCA_014800515.1 Bacteroidales bacterium | reverse complement strand
GTTCTCCACCGTGGAAGACATTCTTTCCAACGTTGGCAAACAATACATGATTAATTTCAGTAGATCTGCGGCTTAACATATCAATACATTAATTTATTTATACGAGATACTTACTTATGAAAAATTAATGAGATATCATATCAGAGCATTTTCAATGTTCCTTAGTCATATTGTCATCTAATTTTCATAGCCTCTTAGCTAACTATTCTCATACCGAGAGGTTGATCACTATCTTTTGTCCGCGTCTGATGAGGCTTCCGGCAGCCAGAGATTGTGATGTGACACGCCCGCTGCCTCGAAGTTCTACGTTCAATCCTCTCTCTTCAAGTATCTTGATAGCGGAGGGAGCATCATATCCGAGCACGTTGGGGACTGTCACATTGCCTATGGCAGTGGCTCCTTTGACGCGTTTTATATTTTTGGCGCCTATGGCGTCACTCAAGCTTTTAGGGTTGCATTTGGTGGAGGCCGACATCACCGGCGAGGAGGTTTTCCGGGATGCGGAGTAGGTTGAGGAATTGTTGAGCATTCCGCGCGAATACATCTTGACAGCTATGTTCTTGACTACCTGACCGGAAGTGCGGTTGGCACTGTTGCCTCCATTGGCAAGAACAAGGGCCATGCAGGAGTATAGTGGTTCGTCGTAGGGGAAGAATCCCGCAAAGGCGTACCGGCGTTTGGCTGTGTTGTAGGTGCCTTTCTCTACGGGGTAGGCTGTTCCTGTCTTGCCTACTATCTTCACGCGGTCGTCGCGCACTGCGCGTGCAGTGCCGTGTTCGCCCCACACCACTTCGTGCAGACATTGCTTCACTTTGTTAGCTGTCTGATCCGAACAGATGCTATTGCGTATATATTGGATAGGCAACACGGAGTCGCGCCCGTCTTCATAGATGAGCGAGCGCACCAAGTGAGGCCTGACGTATTTCCCTTTATTGGCTATGGCGTTATAGATGGAAAGTGTGTAGAGGGGAGGTATCTCCGTGTTATAGCCGTAGGCCTGACGTGCCAGGTCGAGATGACGGGAGGTCATGGTGATAGGATTCCCGCGTTTGTCTCGGGGCTCCAGTCTCTTGATGCGGGGGATACACTCACCTGCTATGCCGGAATGCATTGGCTCAAAGAATCCTATGCCGGCCAATCGGTCGTAGAATTTGGCGGGATCCTGGGCATACCCTTTGAATATTACACGGGCGATACCGGTGTTCGACGACATTTCTATGACCTGCTTCATGTTCTTCACTCCGGGAGCATGGGGGTCTTTGGTCCGTTGAAACGGACTGCAGTCCACTGTCTGATTCACACTGCTCACCAACCCGTCTTCAAAGGCTATCATCAGGGAGATTGGTTTCATCACCGATCCCGGCTCGAAGGGAAGTACGGCGCGGTTGAGTGCCTCTCCGTAGGTGCCGTCGGGCAGGTGTTCTATATTGGAGATTGCCTTTATCTCTCCGGTCTTGACTTCCATGAGTATGGCAGTGCCCCATTCGGCGTTTGCTTCAACGCATATCTTGAAAAGTTCCTCCTCAAGCATGTCCTGAAGGTCTACGTCGATTGTGGTGTGTATGTCAAATCCTTTCACGGGTGCTTTGTCTACCCAGTTGGTGAGTCCGTTGGTGAGAGCCACTTTCTTGGTCAGACCGGGCTGTCCGTATAATAAGGAGTCAAGGTCGCGCTCAAGTCCGGAATAACCGTGAATCTCCCCTGTCTTCTCATCTTCGTTCACTCGCCCGATACTGCGGAAGGCCATGCGCCCGAAGGGATACATTCTGATCTTCCGCTCTTCCTTATATACGGGATTGCGGAAGCCTTTACCCTTAAACTCGTTGAGATAAGGAAAGGTTTTGATGCGCTCAAAGTCTTCGATGGCCTGACGCTGTGCGAGCCGAAGTGCTCGGGTTCGTTTCTCGGCAGGTTTCTCAAATTCTTTTTTGAGTTTCGCGTGCCAGGAATATTTCTTAAAGGTGTCGGGGTGTGCATTGAGGTCGCTCCGACGGGGGTAATAGCGGTCAAGTGAATCGGCAAGTCGATCGATCTTTTCCCAAGGTATGGGTTTGCCGTTGTTCACTTTGGCGTGGCGTAAATCGATCTTTATATCATACACCTTGAGGTTGCACGCGAGTATGTTGCCGTTTGAGGAGAGGATATTGCCGCGCTCCGGGGCTATACGCTTTACTTCTGACAGCTCTTTATGCGCGCGCGCGTTCCATGCAGAGGCTTGCACCACGGTAGTGGTGAAGAGTTTCACCACTATAGCTACGGAGAAAGCCAGGAACGCAAGAGAAATCAGTGCGTACCGGAAAAGAATGCGGCTTTTATTGTTGTTCTGTCTTTTTTTTGCGGGTGCCATTAAGATAGCGTGGTTTGTCGTGGAGAGGTTTGTAGTATGTCGGATGAGGAAGAGAAGGTAGAGGAAGAGAGAGTCAGGAGGAGAGAGGCGAGATGAGAGAATAGAAGACCTGAGAGCGGAATTATGACGTCTCTTTAGTTTTCTATTAATAACTCGTAGGGTGGCTGCTCCTGAAAGTCGAGGCCAAGACCTTTTTCTGCCACAAGTCTGCGCATCTCTGTCTCGCGGATGAGCGACATATAGGCAGCTTTCTCTTGCAGTTTGGAACTTTCGGCGCGCTGCAGTTCGGTGGTCAGACTCTGAATCTGAGCCATCTTGGTCTTCGTTTTGTAGCGTAAGCCGATCAGGGAGAGCAGTGCCACGACGATCACCATAAGAAGCCATGCGTTGTTGCGGAAGAATTCCAGAGAGACGGAACGCCCGAAGCGAACATCGTCAATGATCTGTTTATTGGTCTTCTTCAGAGCTGTCGCATAGCGCGACTTGCTGTCGGTGGCTTTTCCGGTGCTTTCGTTGATTATATCTTCTGCAAATTCTGTGTTTTTTTTCTTGCGTCTCATCGGGAGGAGGGTTTTATGAGTTCTGCAATTCTGAGTTTCGCACTTCTGGCTCGAGGGTTGGTTTCCACTTCCTCCTCGCTTGCTGTGATTGGAGAGCGGGTGATAAGTTTCCAGGGTGAGCTTGACCTTCCGAAAAAGTCTTTCTCCTCTTTCCCTTCGAGATTGCCGCTCCTCATGAAGTTCTTCACAAGGCGGTCTTCTATGGAGTGGTAGGTGAGCACTGCCAGACGGCCGCCGGGGCCGAGTAGGGTAAGGGTGGAGAGAAGAAAGGCCTTCAGTGAGTCTATCTCGTTGTTGGTCTCTATGCGTAGAGCTTGAAATATCTGGGCAAGATCTTTCTTCTCGTGTCGGGGATCGATGGATTTACCTACGGTCTCCGCAAGTTGGAAGGTAGTCTCGATCGGTGACTTGGCTCGTGCTGCGATGATGGCTTTTGCCACTCCACCCGGATGTCGCAGATCGGTGAAGGTGCGCATTAGCCTGATAAGTTCTTCCTCGGAGTAGGTGTTCACTATCTCTGCTGCCGTCTTCCCGCCGCTGCGGTTCATACGCATGTCAAGGGGAGCATCCGAACGAAAGGAAAAACCTCTGGAGCCTTCATCAAAGTGATGAAACGAAACTCCGAGATCTGCAAGTATTCCGTCGAATTTTTCTATCCCGTGGTATCGGGCGAAATTGGTCAGGTAGCGATAGTCCGACCTGACGAAGGTGAATCTTTCATCTTCGGGTGAGTTGGCCATTGCATCTGAGTCGCGATCAAGACCTAAAAGCCTCCCGTTCTCTCCCAACGTGGAAAGTATGGCGCGGGAATGACCTCCGCCTCCGAAAGTCACGTCGGCATAGATGCCGTCAGATTTTATGCTGAGCCCGTCGATTGTTTCGTTGAGAAGGGCGGGTATATGGTAGGCGCTCTCTGTCATCATATCTTGTTTTGAGTGCGTAAAGTTAGGAATTTAAAAGCATTCTCTTATTGGAGAGATGCTCTATTTCACTTTTTTTTAGAAAAAAGTTTTCAACAAAAGCGTGCAGAGAGTATGTCAGAGCCGGTTTTTAGTGTATTATTATAAATTTCAAAATGAATAAATATGCGATTATGGTCTACTCTGTTTGTCGCGTATTTTCAAAGTATCTTTGGGCTACAAGATAGGCGATGATATTCTCTCTGCGTGAGTTCTGAAACTGGCGCATCCATTCCTTGGATGCCTCGGATATGGCCTTCGCTTCGTTGGGATGAGAGTTATACCAGGCTATCTTTTCTGCCACGTCGCTGAAGTCGGATTTGATTTCAATGTAATGCACTCCCGGTTGCATTGCTCCGTGCATTAGCCAGCTCTCTACCGTCGGCCGTGTCATGACGGGGATGCAGTTGCTGTCGCAAATCCATTGCAGGGCTGTCGCGACGTCGTTGCCTTCGAGGGCGAGGATATATTTATATCTGAAGTGATCGGGGATACTGACCCGGGTTGCAGGCCAGGGCGACTCCCAGTTTTTGGCGGTGTCCCCGAGGTCGGTAAGCGGATGTCCGGCCCACATTTCAAAAAAGCGGATACGATGTGGCTTGCCGTGGATCTCTCCTCTGAAGAAGAGGATGTCTGCCTTCTCCTCGAAGGGTATGAAGTCGGTCACTCGAGTGAAGTGGCGGAGGCTGTCAAGGTTCATCAACACGCAGTTGTCGGTTTTTTTGTCTAACCGGCGGGCCTTGCAGATGGTCGGTTCGGTGGGATTCTCCCAGGTGTCGCCGTTGATGAGTGATATTTTCTTATCGGGGGAGAAGGCGCGGAGATACCTCATAAGGTCAAACCAATATCTGCTGTGCGTATTCTTGAGTGTGATCTTGCGCAGACACCGTGCATCACTCCCGGGTACACTCCCTGCTGGCAGTCGGTTATAATAGGCAACGCGCCTCCTGATAATCTCGGCATCAGCTCTTTTCTCCCATCCGTGCAGACACAGTTGCATTTTCCAACGTCTTATCACACGTGGCAATATGATACTGCGCCATACAGAACGTACATAATACAGAAAGACACTCTTCCTCTCCGTTGTCCCTACTTTCTTTCTCATAATCTCTTTATCCAACTCCTTATGTCGTATTGCTTGATTATCTCGGCATCGATAGGCGATAGGGGAGTATCCAGAAACTGTCGCAAGGTACGTTGCTCCACTCTTCCCTCACTCTTTTCGCTCGCCGGATGCACTCCTCGCTCCTCACTTCTCGAGTTACTATTGTCGATAATAAAAATATTATCGGGATGATAGAAACGCTCATCCCGTATCCCGATATTATCAGTGATCAGTTTCTTTCCGAAAAATAGAGCCTCAAGTGCCCGCATCGTGAGTCCCGTCTGTCCCGGTTGGAGAATATCTACCAGACAACGACTTCGCTCACTGAGCCGAAGAACCTCCTGATAAGGCAACGGTTCTTTCAGCTCACATCTGTCAAGTAGTGGATATCTTCCCCGTTCCGAATGGTGGTCATAAAGAATCCGGAAATCGTATGGAACTCTCTCATTCTCAAGGATTGTAATGAGTGAATTTAACTTCTCTGCACGCCTCTTATCTATCCCTATAAAGAGTATCTTGCCGTCATTATCTCGCTCTTCTATAGCGGTAGCATCAGGTCTCTCCATGTCAGGATAACGATATACTTGCCCTACATAAGTCAGCCCATGACGCTCTGCATCCTGCTTATCAAAAGTACATACTTTCACTCCAAGGCTACTCATCCTCTCGGGATAAGATTTTAATTCTCGCTCCGAGAAGTGGCATATTTGTCTTAGCGGATCCAGAATCATGGCAGTATAGGAGGCGGCATCTGTCTCTTCTTTTATTATTCTGATATCCTTCAGATTGCCTATTGACCAGAAGATTACCTTGTCTTCAGGTCCTATCTCTTTCAATACCTCCAGATAATCATCCGGTAGAATACTTCGTGTCCATAGACCGCGGTGTCTTCCCGGAAGAAGATGGCGGATAAACCTGGTTATAGTAGCCTTTAAAGACTTTTTCCTTCTGTGATGAAGCACAACATATTCGGAGTCTTGACTCAATCCGTCAAGCGTGTAGTCAAGATAGGGGTGAGGCTGAGAGATAATATAAGTCCTGGATGCCATCTTGAATGCGAACCATATTTAGTGGCGTAATATAATATATTGAATGAAAGATACTTACCTTATCCGAATGAATTTAAATGTCGTTACTCGGTCTTCTCTGTCCGCTCAAGATGTTTCCCAAGCATTACAGTCTGATAATTCATCTCCATATATGCTCTTATAATACCTCTTTTTCCATCCCGTATGCTCCCTTTTAGCAACAATGTCTTAAGGAAAAATAACCATGGCCTGAATAATAACGATAGAGCGGAATAGCGACGTCCAAGACGTTTCTCGGTCTCATTGTCAGTATAGCGATTCATCTTTGTAACTCTCTGAGCCATTGTCGGATCATCAAAGTGTTCTATGCAGATATCTCTACGGGCAGGAATTTTAACGGTCACTCCCTCTATCTGTACTCTTGAATGAATTGTTGTAGGCCAATATGCTTTCTTATGTAAGAAAAACCTTACGTGACGTTCGGTTAGATTTTTAACGAATCTTCCCATAAACATTGATGCAAAAGGTATTGAAAGGGCCTCTGATGCATCTTTTCGTGAGATATGATCATAAAGATATTTCTTAAGTCCGGGTGTCACTCTTTCATCAGCGTCCACCACCAGCACCCAATCATAGCGCGCGCTGTGAATGGCAAAATCACGGGCCACCTCAACTATGTTATAATTCTTTTTCTCAAAAGTAACTATCCTGGCTCCATATTCCGCAGCAATCTCACGTGTAGAGTCAGTGCTCTCCATATCACACACCACTATCTCGTCAAACTCTTTCACACTTTCCAATGTCTCCCGAAGCTGAGCCTCTGCATTGTAAGTGTTGATGACGACAGAAATCTTATTATCCACAGAGATACTTTTATTTATATCACTCTTATTCTCCATTGAATTATAAGTAGCTAAGAAAAATTAAACGATATAATAACTCAGTAGCTTTGAAAGTGTCTTAATATGATATATGCGGCTAATTTTGGCCATCTTGACCTTGTCACTCAGTCGCTTAGCCCGCTAAGCTCCTTCGCTCCGCGGCCAACCTGACTCAAAATTATCGCGCATCTATCATATTATTAATTTTTCTTAGCTACTTATCATTTTAAAGAGACTTTCTTATTAAAGAAACTTTCTTACTTCCCCCATGGAAATTAGTCTCAATTTAAATCAGATAAGCTCCATCCATGTCTCCCTGAGTGGCACTATTTGTCGAATAGGCTCGATTAGTCTAATCCGCTTATAATTCAGCTCTTATTGCCTTCCAGAGCCGGGACGCCAAAGAGCGATGTTTCCATTTCTCCGTCCGTCGTCGCAGATACGCCAACTCGTTTAGATCTGTCAGTATATCAGGAAAATATTTATCATATTTTTCGCGATTATGATGATAGATATAGCGCATCGTAATACGATTCCTCTCCGGTATGTCGGCCGATAACGATCGGGAAGAAGCGGTGCGCCGATAATAGAAAAGGGTCTCTTGCAATTGCACCACCTTTGATTTTCCGTCAAGCATCCTTATCCAGAATTCCCAGTCCTCATACCCGTACGGTATATTCTCATCATATCCTACTGTTGACTCGAAGTCTTCACGCTTGAACATCGCGGAGCAGAAAATTGAATTCTCGCATAGCAATGATCGATACCCCTTATATTCCAAGGCGGGAGTGTGATGCGCCTTTCCAAACCATTTCCATTTGCAATACACAAGTGTTATGGTCGGATCAGAGAGAAAGCTATTGACACAACTCTCCACGTAGGTCGGGGCAATCTTATCATCTGCATCGAGAGGCAGAATATAACTACCGTGACTATGTCTTATCCCAAAATTGCGAGCAGCCGAAACGCCATGATTATCAGTATGATAAAATTGGATACGGTTATCACCATACCCCTTCACAATATCTGCTACATTGTCCGGAGACCCGTCATCCACAATCACCAATTCCCAGTAGGGATATGATTGGCGGAGTACAGACTCGATAGCCTCACCTACATAACGGGCTTGATTATAAGCGGGCATTATAATGGAGACCAATGGTGCGTTATCTATAGATTTCATTTTTAAGAGTCACTTATCCGCAAAAATAATAATAAATCCTACGTCAACAAAGCCATTCTAATCTTTTATGCCCCATCCCTGTCCCTCAGTCTCAATCTTTCACTTCATATTCCTTAACCATCTCAACATACAAATATTTTCCGAGTACTGCATGCCTCGCCATATAATACTCTTATGAATGACGCTAAGACAGAATAACCACTACAAAAAATTATAAGTAGCTAAGAAAAATTAATAATATGATAGATGCGCGATAATTTTGAGTCAGGTTGGCCGCGGAGTGAAGTCGCTTAGCGAGCTAAGCGACTGAGTGACAAGGTCAAGATGGCCAAAATTAGCCGTATATATCATATTAAGATATTTTCAAAGCTACTTAGTGATTGTATCGTTTAACTTTTCTTAGTTACTTAGCGACTTAACTACTTATCTTAAAAGTTCTGTGTAGACAGATATGAATAAGGGATTATATGAATAAAGGATACACTCAAGAGTGTATCCTTTATTCATATTGTTTTATTATTTAATCTTTAATTACATGCAGTTTATTTGCCCAGCTTATCGGCTAATCCGCTCGCCTTGTCAGCGATACCGTTGAGCACGTCCCCTGCTTTACCTTTGAGCTTATCAAGCATCTCGCCGTCTTTCAGCTTATTAAGAAGATCACCGGCGTTACCGGACGTAGCCTCTTCCTTGAGTTTAGAGATGCTTTCCTTTGCATCATGAAGTCCGTGAGAAGCTGCTTCTTTTCCTGCGTTGAGAGCCGCAGCTGCCTGATCCTTTAAATCCTGAATATTCATAACCTTAATGTTTTTGTGTTTTTCAATATGTATTTTTCGATCTCCTTTTTCAATCATATTTTTCCATAGAAATATACTCGTTTATCAAAGCATATCCTCCGAAAAAAGTATAGATTGAAAAAATATCCTCGGTAAAATATAAGTCTTCCAAGTCTATTTATCTTTATAACAGATAGGGTAGGGGAGAAGTTCAATTCAAAAATAATAAGTAGCTAAGAAAAATTAATAATATGATAGATGCGTGATAATTTTGAGTCAGGTTGGCCGCGGAACGAAGGAGCTTAGCGAGCTAAGCGACTGAGAGACAAGGTCACGATGGCCAAAATCAGCCGCATATATCATATTAAGATATTTTCAAAAGCTACTGAGTTATTATATCGTTTAGTTTTTCTTAGCTACTTAGCGAACTATTGAATATTCAAAAGCATTAGAATGTAATAGAAATCTATTTTAGTGGTTCCTGTAAGGACTTGAATTATGGAAGATTTGGAAAAGATATGGCATAAGATGACAGGAGGCGAAATGTTTGAAGCCTCACATCCTGGTCTTATCACCCGATTGATAGAAACCCGGAAGTTGATTCGCAAATTCAATGATCTCCCCCCTGAGAATCTTGAGGAACAGAGAACACTACTTGGCTCTCTGCTTGGAAGCGTCGGGAAAAATTTTCATTTCAATCAACCCTTCCGCTGCGATTACGGCAGCAACATCCATATCGGAGATAATTTCTTCGCTAATTTCAATCTCACGATACTTGACGAAGCGGAAGTCAGAATGGGTGATAACGTCTTCATAGGGCCTAATGTCAGTATCTACACGGCGTGTCATCCTGTTGACGACGAGCGGAGTAATCAGGCTTTGGAATGGGCCGAGCCTGTGACGATCGGCAATAGTGTCTGGATCGGAGGAGGAGTGACGGTGGTGCCCGGCGTCACGATAGGCGACCGTGTAGTGATCGGGGCCGGTTCGGTTGTCACCCGCGACATTCCCTCCGACACGGTGGCCGCCGGCAACCCGGCCCGCGTAATAAAGAGGCTTTAGTCACTCATATAATAATGACCGTATAAGTAGCGATTACACAATACAAAAGGAGTCTGCCGATTATGACAGACTCCTTTTGATTTATGCAATGGTTAATCTGATAGAGCTTATCGGATGACAACCTTAGATGTCTCGCCACCCTTGCGGCAGATGTAGAGACCGGGAGCAGGCTGACCGATGACACGCACACCCTGCATTGTGAAATACTCAGCATCTTCGGATGCCACAGCTGAGGGAGCAGTCACACCGGCGGGGTCGACATTCTCATAATCGGAGTAAGTGTAGCGACTTCTAGGCTCAAACTCGCTGCCATCCTCAGAGTAGTAATGCACGGCCGATATAGGATAGCCGATAGCTTCGTCGTAAACGACCTCATATTTTTCCTCCTCCACAGAGATCTCGTCATCATACTGGTGCTGAGGACTAGGATACTTGTATTCACGGGTGGTCTTGTTATAGATATTTATGCCGAAAGCATCCGCACGATTCACTTCAATCTCGTTGCGGGTGGATTCCACATAGTAGCTGTCTGTGTCCTCCTCATATTCGTATTCAGCTTCAAAAGAGGTGCAGTCATACGAATATTGATCCTCAAAATCCTCGCGGGGAGCGAATTTCTCAATGCACTTGAAATCAATTTCCAGAGCGCGCTCCTCCCCTACCATAATCAGGCTGTGATAGCTGTCGCCATCATACGTGGCTGTGAATTTAGCCGGACCGGGATAGTCATTGTCTGTGATTGTGGCCGATGCGATACGGTTGTTGGAGAAATACATATCGGAGTTCGGATCATCGAATTCGAAGGTAGTGATCTGTCCGTCGGTCGTGGCCCATACGATGTCAGAGAAGACAGTCTCAACCTCATCATCGTAATATTCAGTGATTTTGACAGCCTTCTTATCCTCGCCATATTCCATCACCAGAGAATATCCGCTATACCTTATCTCCTCATCACCCCATTTACCATAGTCCTGGATTTTGGTAATGTTTCCGTCAGAATTGCGGGTGATCTCCACACCTGAAATACTGGATGATTCAACCTCTCCGGTCATATAGTTGTAGGAGGTAGAAGTCTCTTTGATAACAAGGTCAGTGACTACGCTGTCGTAAGTGTATTCCGCAGCATAAGTCAACACCTTTTTGCCCTCAACAAGACTATAACTTTCCCTCTTGATCAAGCGACCGGTATTGTCATAAGTATTTTTTACTTCTCCGTCGCCATTGGTCTCTGTCAAAACCTGTCCTGCCTCATTGTAGGTGTATTTGACTGTGTAAGGATCACCCCATGAATTATCATCAGAATGGAAGGACTCCGAAGTGATTGTGCCGGGATGATAGAAACGGGCAGCAGATTCCGCACTCATAGAGGCGGCCTTGCGATTGGCAGCTGCAAGAGCCTGTCGAACTTTCGAAGGTCTGTTAGCCCCGGCATACACGCTTCCGGAAGCACATAGCAAACCTACGGTCGCTCCTAAAAACAGTAATGATTTATTCATATAAAATAGTGTTAGTAAACAGTTGCAAAATTAGC
>JAAVFY010000057.1 GCA_014800515.1 Bacteroidales bacterium | reverse complement strand
ATATTATACGCTCTGGCGATTTTGAGCTGATTTGGCTACGGAGCGAAGGAGCGATGCGGGCATCGTGACTGAGTGACAAAGCCGAAGCGGCCAAAATCGACAAGCGGATGATATGCGAGATATACGCTTCCTGTTTTGACTTTTATTATATCGTTTTAATTTGAGCAGCTACTTAAGTGGCTTTTATTTATCTAACGTTTTCATCTCTGCTACTGTTTAAAATTCTCTTCTCTCACTATATATAAGGAAAGAGGATGCCTAACTTCGGTTGTTAGACAGCCTCCCTCCTGCTGTGTGTCGTATTATGTGAGTCCTGTCAAGACTCCACTATATCCCTATGTCTCCGGTCTCACTTGCCGCAGCTGTCCATCGGGCAGCGGGGCTTAAGCTGCTTGAAGAAGTCGTTGCCTTTGTTGTCCACCAGGATGAACGCGGGGAAATTCTCCACCTCGATTTTCCAGATGGCTTCCATGCCAAGCTCGGGATATTCGAGCAATTCCACGTTCTTGATGCTGTCTTTTGCAAGAATAGCCGCCGGGCCGCCGATGGAGCCTAAATAGAAGCCGCCGTGCTTATGGCAAGCATCTGTCACCTGCTGCGAACGGTTGCCCTTGGCTATCATCACCATCGATCCGCCTGCTGCCTGGAACTGGTCTACGTAGCTGTCCATGCGTCCTGCAGTCGTGGGGCCGAAAGAGCCGGAGGGCATGCCTTCCGGTTTCTTGGCGGGGCCGGCATAATAGATGGGATGATCCTTGAGATACTGCGGCATCGGCTCGCCGGCATCCAGACGCTCTTTAATCTTGGCGTGAGCTATGTCGCGACCTACGATGATTGTGCCGTTCAGACTCAGACGTGTCGATACGGGATATTTGTCAAGCTCTTTCAGAATCTCTTCCATCGGACGATTGAGGTCGATCTTCACTACCTCTCCTTCTCCCTGTTGGCGAAGCTCGGCGGGGATAAGCTCTCCGGGGAATTCGTCAAGTTTCTCCACCCAGAGGCCTTCTCGGTTGATTTTGGCCTTTACGTTGCGGTCGGCGGAGCAGCTGACTCCCATACCTACGGGGCAGGATGCGCCGTGGCGGGGCAGACGGATCACTCTCACGTCGTGGGCGAAGTATTTGCCTCCGAACTGTGCGCCGAGACCGAGACAGTGGGCGGCCTCGAGAAGTTCTTTCTCAAGCTCTACATCGCGGAATGCTCGTCCGTATTCGTTGCCGGTGGTGGGAAGTGAGTCGTAATATTTCGCACTGGCTTTCTTCACAGCGGCAAGGTTGGCCTCTGCCGATGTTCCGCCGATCACGAAGGCGATGTGATAAGGCGGACAGGCTGCCGTGCCGAGGGTCTTCATCTTCTCTATGAGGAAGGGCTCGAGTGTCTTCTTATTGAGGATAGCCTTGGTCTCCTGGAAGAGGTAGGTCTTGTTGGCGCTGCCGCCTCCCTTGGCCATGAAAAGGAATTTGTATTCGTCGCCCTCTGTGGCGTGTATGTCGATCTGTGCGGGAAGATTGCAGCCGGTGTTCACTTCGTCATACATTGTGAGGGGAGCGTTCTGCGAATAACGCAGATTATTTTCGGTATAGGTCTTGTAGATGCCGAGCGAGATTTTTTCCTCATCGTCACATCCCGTCCACACCTGCTGGCCCTTGTAGCCGGCACAGATTGACGTGCCGGTGTCCTGACAGAAGGGGAGTACTCCCTTGGATGCCACCTCTGCATTGCGGAGCATGGTCAGAGCCACAAATTTATCATTTTCTGAAGCCTCCGGATCGGAGAGAATCTTAGCCACCATGGCATTATGCTCTCTGCGGAGCATAAACGAGCAATTATGGCTTGCCTCATTGGCAAGAATTGTCAGGGCTTCGGGATCAACCACGAGAATCTCGTGGCCATTCCAATTCTCCACCTTCACATAGTCTTTTGTGATAAGGCGGTATTCTGTTGTGTCAGGACCCAGTGGGAAGGGCTCCTGATAATGGAAGGGTTTGGTTGCCATTATCTGTTATAGTGTTACTGTGTTGAGTTTTGTTATCAGAGTCTTTCAGTTGAATGGGAAAAACCGATCTTATCGCCGCAGACGGCCCTCCGATTCCCTTGCGCGAAATTACAAAATAAAATCCATACGTCAAAATCACTGCTCTCTCTTATCTATCCCGTATATCCCAATCCTGTAATCCTGTCGTGCCTCAATCCTTCTGGTTCTCCCAATCCTCGTGTTTCTATATAATATAGAAACAAAAAAGAACGTGGGCCTTTGGGGGCCCACGTCAATTAAAACGAGGTGTTATTCCGTTGCATATTCAGGCCGGATTGATATCATAGCGGTCGTCAAGCAGCGCAAAAAGCTGCTCCGAGGGAGTTTTGGTCTCCACTTTCCTCACTACGTCAGTCACACGTCCATCGGTGTCGGTCACAAAGGTGGTCCGCACTATTCCCATATATTCCCGACCGGCCATCTTCTTTTGCTGCCATACCCCTGCCAGCTCGCAGAGTTTATGCTCGGTGTCGGCCACGAGGGGAAACTGAAGTCCGAATTTCTCTTTAAATCGTGTGTGGCTCGCCGCATTGTCTTTGCTCACACCGATCACCTGATAACCCATCTTCTCAAACATATCTTCGTTGTCGCGGAAGTTGCATGCCTCGGCGGTGCATCCGGGGGTATTGTCTTTCGGATAAAAATATATGATGAATCTCTTGCCTGGATAATTGGAGAGTCTCACTTCTTTGCCGTCGGCATCAAGACCGAGCAGATCGGGGAATGTGTCGCCTATATTCATATCTTTTCTTTTTTTAGATTTTGTCCTGAATAATGCTAAATCCGGTTTTTACTTCTCTAACGCTTATTCCCCCCTCTTTTGTTTAAAGCTCTCCAAGCATCCGGAGTGCCTCTTTCCTCCCGGCGTCGGTGAGGTCAGGACGGTGGGCGTCGCTGTTGACAACAAATTTGCACCCTTTTTCAGCGAAGAGACGCCACCAGCGGGACGCAGGAAAGAATCTCCCTTTTCGGGGGTAGGCCTTGGTATTGATCTCAACGAAAATATCGGAAGCCGCTGCGTATCGGGCCACATCCTCTATAAGTGCTCCATACCATCCCTCGTTCTCTATCCCGGGAGCGACAGCTGAGGCATTGGCGGCTATCTTGTCAGGGTGGCCGAGGATGTCGAATCCTCCTGACTCTATCATGGTGAGGAGTTGACTGAAGTATCGCTCCACCACATATCGAAGGTCTCCTCTGAATGCGTCCCTGAGATTGACGGCAAATCGCTCTGCACTTCCGTCGCAATCCACAAGTTCCCCTGACCGGGTCGGCACGTAATGCACACTTCCGATCTTATAGTCGAGTGGCAACCGTCGGAAATAGTCAATATGCGGTCCATAGTCCGGACGTAGATAATCGATCTCCATTCCTGTCAGGAGATTGATCCGCCCGGCGTATTCCTCCTTGAGTATCTTCATTGTTTCAAGATATTCACCTACACTCTCATGACTCATATTGCAGGGCGAAGGTATGTCAACAGGGGAATGCGGACTCACCCCATAGTGTGACAACCCCTCGGATATGGCTCCATCCACCATCGTCCGCATATCGGCCTTTCCGTCACACCATGGCGTGTGAGAATGCAGATTATATCTATCCGTCTTCTTTAGAATCTCATCTATAATTTCATTCATCGCTATATATTCTCTCTCTTTTCCTCCTTCTTCCTCTCTCTTCTCCTCTCTCTCCTCGTTTTATAACTGATAAAACGGCTCTGACAATTCATACCTCCCTGATCTTTCCCTCGGCAGCTTTCTTCCATGAAAAGAATATCCAGGTAAGTACGGCAGTGGCACAAAGTCCGATAGCTACGGAAAGTTCATAACCGATCCCGAATCCAAACAGCGTATTGGTCAGAGCCCCGAACCCTTCGGGGGCGAAGAAAATATATGTGACGGTGACGCAGGTCATGAACATGGCGGGAATGATAGTGAAGAAGAAAGGTTTGCCGCGACGTGCCAGATACACGGTGATGGTCCAGAGGGTGAACACCGAGAGCACCTGATTGCTCCATGCGAAATAGCGCCACAGTGCATCGTAAGGCATAAGCATGACCACAAAGCAGAGTCCGAAGATTGGAAGCGACACTGCGAGTCGCTTCATCACGTTTTTCTGCTTTACTCCGAGATAGTCGGCGGCGATGAGGCGCGCGCTGCGGAGGGCTGTGTCGCCGGAGGTGATGGGAGCCGCGATCACTCCGAGTATGGCCAATATTCCGCCGAAGGCGCCGAGCCAGCTCTTGCTCACATCGTTGACGAGCACTGCCGGCGTGCCGCCGCCGAGATAGTGCTGCAGACCGTCATATCCTCCGGTGAAGGTGATGGCGGCGGCCGCCCAGATCAGAGCTACGATTCCTTCTGTCACCATCGCTCCGTAGAACACGGGCCGTGCATGTCGCTCGTTGGCCAGGCATCGGGCCATCATAGGGCTCTGTGTGGCATGAAATCCTGATATGGCTCCGCAGGCGATACTAACAAACATCATCGGGAAGATGGGGTTGGCCTCGGGGTCGGCTTTATGATTATAGAACTCATCCCATATCTCGGGCATCGCTCCGGCGTGAAAGTAGAGGGCACACATGATTCCGACGGCCATGAAGAGCAGTGCCACGCCGAAGAGGGGATAAAGATTGCCGATAAGTTTGTCGATCGGAAGCAGGGTGGCGGCCATATAATATAGGAAGATGACTACGATCCAGAACATCTTGTCGAGGTGCTCGGGCGTCAGCATAGCCAGCAAATCGGCGGGATTATATACGAACACGGCTCCCACGAGTATCATGAGCAGAAGGGTGAACAATCCCATGACGGCTTTAACTTTTCGCCCGAGTTCCCCGCCCACTATCTCGGGGAGCGACGCCCCGTCTTTGCGGATACTCAGCATCCCTGACAGGTAATCGTGTACTCCGCCGGCAAGGATCGTCCCCAGTACTATCCAGAGGAAAGCTGCCGGACCATACATCACTCCCATTATGGCGCCGAAGATGGGACCCAGTCCTGCTATGTTGAGAAACTGTATCAGAAATATCTTCCAGGTGGGAAGCTTTACGTAATCCACCCCGTCTGCAAGGGTCTGCACCGGTGTCGGACGCTCGGGCCGGACTCCGAATATCTTGGATACGAATGCACCGTATGTGAAATATCCTATTATCAATACGGCGAGGGCTATGGTAAATGAAAGCATTATGATAGTTGTATTTAAATTTTTTTCAAAGACTCCGGTAGACTTCGTTGAGTGCTTTTTTCTCTCTGTCGGCCAGCTCTGTCTCGTTCTTTTCCAGTCTTCCTATCTCATCTCCGAGGCTCTTGCTGCGCCCGGTATGATATTCCCGTCTTTTCGAGTCTATCTGTCGCAGTAGTTGTCCGTGTTCCTCCTTGACTGCAAGATAGGCTTTCATCAACTGCCTGCTTTTATCATTGGGAAGCTCGCTGAAGAGGGTATAGGTCTTTCCTCCCGAGGCATGAAGAGTGAATTCTCTCTTCTGTCTCGTTGTCTCGTTGGAGAGTGCCTTGATCGCAGCCAAAGCTTCCTTTATTCTGTCTTCTCTCTTTCCTCGCTGCGCTATCTCCTCACTGTTTCCTCTCTCATCGCTCTCATCTCGCTCCTCGTATGAGGATGGATATTCCCACGTATCTCTGTAAGCTGCGATTCGGGCATAGTCAATGAGTTCGTCATCTTCCAGATCGTCAGGAGAGTAATTCTCTCTCATATCGTTGACCAGAAAAACGTAGATTGTCACCTTATCTTCAAGGTGATTCCTGTCTGTGGCCCACCAGCCGATTCCGTTGAACTCATCTATGGCAAGCAGATAATCATCAGCCGGTGAATTATAAGGCATCCCCACATTGCGGGGTTGCAGATATTCTCCGGAGACAGCATCGCGCGTGGCCACGAATATGTCGAGCCCTCCTATCGAACCGTCACCATCAGAGGCATAATAGAGCGTCGTGCCGTCGGCCATCATAAAGGGAAAGTCTGCATCGCCCCCTTCGCTCAGTTCTTCCGGAGCGAACACCGGGCGGCTCCAGCTCCCGTCGGTGAGCAGGATGCTCTCTGTGAGGCGGGTATAGCCTGTGGTGTCGCTCTCGGCCCACATCATGAAGTTGCGGTTTTCGTTGGCGAATACTGTAGTGGCGTCTTGCCGATGCCCGGCGAAGGGGATGGAGTCGGGGGGCAGTATCGCGCCGGCCGACTGTGGAAGACGGTAGGCTTTGAAGAAGCTGTCCGCATCCACGGCTATACTGTCTATGACGGTGAGTTTCTCCACTCGCTCGAGAAATTCCTTGGCGGTAGCCAGCTGCCGACGGGTGGCGTCAAGCAGTTCGGTGTCTTCTTCCGACATTTTCGAGCGTTGCTTGGCGGCGGCCGCAAGATGGCGGCCGGCGGTCTCGAACTCATAATTCTCGTAGGCGGTGATGGCGGCTTCAAGCTCTGCGTTCTCGGGTCTGATGTCGGGCAGCGCAGCGTAGCCGTAAGCTATGCCGCTGGCAAGCAGTATCGCTGTGCAGAAAGGGTGTGGACGGTGTGAGCGGTTCATGTCAGGTGTCTCTCTCTTCTCTCCGGAGACGGAGTTCTCGTTTTTTTCTCCGGCTCACGGAATTGTGTGAATTATATAAGCAAAATTAACCATTTTCACCCGTTCATACAAGCGAAGGGGCGATTATCCCCCTTTTTATTCATCCGTATCGGATTTTTTTACTACCTTTGCGCAGACCTCTAATCGAAACAGAATAAAACAACATATTTTTTCCAGTTATGAGTTTAAATATCATTGTACTTGCCAAGCAGGTACCTGATACCCGCAATGTGGGAAAAGACGCCATGAAGGAGGACGGAACGGTCAACCGCGCCGCTCTGCCCGCGATCTTCAATCCGGAGGACCTCAACGCTTTGGAACAGGCGCTCCGACTCAAGGATATGTATCCGGGTAGCAAGATCACGGTTCTCACCATGGGCCCGGCCCGCGCCGCCGAAATCGTGCGCGAGGGCCTATACCGTGGTGCCGACAGTGGGGTAGTGCTCTCTGACCGCGCTTTCGCGGGTAGCGACACTCTCGCCACATCCTACGCTCTCTCTGCCGCCGTGAAGAAACTCGGCGATTTCGATATTATCGTGGGTGGCCGCCAGGCCATCGACGGTGACACCGCTCAGGTGGGCCCGCAGGTGGCCGAGAAACTCGGTCTGCCGCAGGTGACGTATGCCGAGGAGATTCTCTCCGCTGAGAATGGCAAGGTGAAGGTGGTGCGCCGTATCGAAGGCGGTGTCGAGACTGTCACTTGCCCGATGCCGGTTGTGGTGACGGTCAATGGCTCTGCCGCCGACTGCCGCCCGCGTAACGCTCGTGCTGTCCAGAAGTTTAAGTATGCGGCTGTCCCCTCCGAAGTGGCGGCCGACGAGGCTAAGAAGGAGTTTATTGAGAAGCGTCCATATCTCTCCATCGGTGAGTGGACTGCAAATACGGTCGATGCCGATCTCGCGCAGTGTGGCCTCTCTGGCTCTCCCACTAAGGTGAAGCAGATCGAGAGTGTGGTCTTCACAGCCAAGGAGGCGCGTGAGATCGAGAATACCGACGCGGCTCTCGAAGATCTCGTGAAGGAACTCATCGCTAACCATACTATCGGCTGATCCTCCCATCCCCGGGGATCTTATCGCCGGAAGTTCCTGATCCGGAATTTTCCAGGCGGTTTCTGAAACAACTTTATCAATCGGATTTCAAAATGGCAGACAAGAATAATCTTATAGTTTACTGCGAATTTGAGGATGGAAAGGTGGCCGATGTCAGCTTGGAACTCCTCACCAAGGGCCGTGCCCTCGCCGATCGCCTGGGCATACGCCTCGAGGCTGTCGTGGCCGGCGACAATCTTAAGGATATCGAGAAGCAACTTTTCCCCTACGGTGTCGACACTGTATATAAGGTGGAGGATAAGCGCCTTTATCCCTACACTTCGCTCCCTCATTCCTCTATACTTATCAATCTTTTCCGTGAGATCGAGCCGCGCATCGCTTTTATGGGCGCCACTTCTATCGGTCGCGACCTCGGCCCGCGCGTCAGCTCGGCTCTCCATTCGGGCCTGACAGCCGACTGCACCTCGCTTGAGATAGGTGACTACACTGATGCCAAGACGGGTAAGGAGTATAAAGATCTTCTCTATCAGATCCGCCCTGCCTTCGGCGGCAATATCGTGGCCACTATCGTCAACCCCGACTGCCGCCCGCAGATGGCCACAGTGCGTGAGGGCGTGATGAAAAAAGAGGTGAGAGATTCCAATTATGTAGGTAAGGTGGTCGACCTTGATGTCAATAAATACACCTCCCCCGAAGATTTCCTGATCGAGATCATCGATCGTCATGTGGAGAAGTCCAAGGTCAATCTGAAGGGTAGCCCCATCATCGTAGGGGGTGGCTACGGCGTAGGCAGCAAGGAGAATTTCGATCTCCTCTATCAGCTTGCCGAGACTCTCGGCGGTGAGGTGGGTGCCTCTCGTGCGGCTGTCGATGCCGGATGGGTTGACCATGACCGTCAGATCGGCCAGACCGGTGTCACTGTCCGTCCGAAGCTCTATATCGCCTGCGGCATCTCGGGCCAGATTCAGCATATCGCCGGTATGCAGGAGTCGTCGCTGATCATCTCTATCAATTCCGACCCAAACGCTCCTATCAACGCTATCGCTGATATCGTCATCACCGGAAAGGTGGAGGACGTCGTGCCCAAGCTCATCAAGTATTACAAAAAGAACTCGAAGTAATTTCGATCATTTATTCTGAAAAATGGCTAATTTCTATATAGACAATCCTTCTCTCAAGCTCCATCTTTCTCATCCTATGATGAAGAAGATCGTGGAACTCAAGGAGAGAAATTTCGCCGATGCCGACAAGTATGACTATGCCCCGCAGAATTTCGAGGACGCAATGGATTCTTATGATCGCGTGCTTGAGATCGTGGGTGAGATTTGCGGCGACATCATCGCTCCCAATGCTGAGGAAGTCGACCATGAAGGTCCGCGCGTGGAGAATGGCCGCGTGATCTATGCCCAGGGCACTGCCCGCAATCTTGAGGCCTGCCGCCAGGCCGGGCTGATGGGTATGTCGATGCCGCGCCGTCTGGGAGGTCTTAATTTCCCGATCACTCCTTACATCATGGCTGCCGATATCGTGAGCCGCGCTGACGCCGGTTTCGAGAATCTCTGGGGTCTTCAGGATTGCGCCGAGACTATCTATGAGTTCGCCTCCGACGAGCAGAAGGAGAAGTATATCCCGCGCGTATGTCAGGGCGAGACTATGTCCATGGACCTCACCGAACCCGATGCGGGATCCGACCTCCAGTCTGTCATGCTCAAGGCTTCGCAGAAAGAAGATGGCTCATGGGTGCTCAACGGTGTGAAGCGTTTCATCACCAATGGCGACTCCGACATTCATCTCGTGCTCGCTCGCTCTGAGGAGGGTACAAAAGATGGTCGCGGACTCTCTATGTTCATCTATGACAAGCGCAACGGCGGTGTCAATGTGCGCAGAATCGAGAATAAGATGGGTATCAAGGGTAGCCCTACTTGTGAGCTCGTCTACAAGGACGCTCCCGCTGAACTCGTCGGCTCTCGCCGCATGGGGCTCATCAAGTATGTGATGGCGCTCATGAACGGTGCCCGTCTCGGCATCGCCGCCCAGAGCGTAGGTATCAGCGAGGCTGCCTACCGTGAGGCTCTCGCTTACGCCAAGGATCGCAAGCAGTTTGGCAAGGCTATCATCACCTTCCCGGCTGTTGCCGAGATTCTCTCGGTCATGAAGGCTAAACTCGATGCTTCGCGCGCGCTGCTCTATGCCTGCTCTCGCTTTGTGGACATGTATAAGGTCTACGACGACATCGCCAAGGAGCGTTCTCTCTCTCTCGATGAGAAGAAAGAAGCCAAGAAATATTCACGTCTCGCCGATGCCTTCACTCCGCTCGCCAAGGGCATGACTTCGGAGTTCTGCAACCAGAACACCTACGACTGTATCCAGATTCACGGCGGTTCGGGCTTCATGAAAGACTATACCTGCGAACGTCTCTATCGCGACGCCCGCATCACCTCCATTTATGAGGGTACTACCCAGCTGCAGGTGGTGGCAGCTATCCGCCACGTCTCCACCGGCACATATCTTGACTGGATCCGCACTCAAGAACAGCAGCAGGTAGTGGCCGAGGATGAGGCTGTCAAGAATCGTCTCGTATTCATGACGCAGCAATATGCTGACGCCGTGCAGGCTGTGGAAGGCACCGAGAACGCTGAATACCGCGACTTCATGGCACGCCGTCTCGTAGAGATGGCCGGCCACATAATCATGGGCTACCTACTTCTTGACGACACACAGCGTGACGCCACCTTCCGTCGCTCACTCAACGTCTACGTCAACTATGGACAGGCCGAAGTGGCCAAAAACGCCGGCTTCATCGCCAACTTCCGTCCCGACGCCCTCGCCGACTACATCCCCGTAGAAGAATAATATCCCCACTTACACTTATACCCGATAGCGGCGAATCAGAATTTCAATTCTGATTCGCCGCTATCTCACCCCGTCATCTACAGATCAGTCAAACTCTCCCTTTGATTCCCTATTCCTCGGCTCTAACTCTCCTTTAGTTACAACTCTCCCTTAGTTACAACTCTCCCTTAGTTACAACTCTCCTTTAGTTACAACTCTCCCTTAGTTACAACTCTCCTTTAGTTACAACTCTCCTTTAGTTACAACTCTCCTTTAGTTACAACTCTCCTTTAGTTACAACTCTCCCTTAGTTACAACTCTCCTTTAGTTACAGCTCTCCCTAGTTACAACTCTCCCTCTTCCATGATGAATAACTAAAAAAGATAAGTAGCTAAGAACAATTAATAATATGATAGATGCGCGATAATTTTGAGACAGGTT
>JAAVFY010000056.1 GCA_014800515.1 Bacteroidales bacterium | reverse complement strand
GAGCATCTTGATACTTTTCGTATGGTCAATTATGCAAGGTGCATTATTAAGGCTACTCTCGCAGACACACGCGTACCATTCTATTTCTTCATGGCTGGATATTTCTTTTTCAAGAGCCGCACATTCAGTAAAAACGTCTATATCCAAAAACTGCGAAATCGTATTCACACTCTCTTGATTCCATATATTCTTTGGATTAGTATCGCCATAGTCATAGTTGTCATCACATTTATTCCTCCCATAGGTAACATTCACAATAATCGCGATTTCCACAATCTTAATATTTCCATTAGCTCCATACTAAATTGCTTTTGGAATTATGAT
The DNA here is from genome assembly GCA_014800515.1 of Bacteroidales bacterium. GTDB lineage: Bacteria > Bacteroidota > Bacteroidia > Bacteroidales > Muribaculaceae > Lepagella. Next base: position 6,708 of record JAAVFY010000056.1, on the reverse strand, counting down.
GGCTCGCTGATAGGAAAGCCGATTACTAAACATGGTTACCCGCTTGTCACACCTCTATGGTTTGTAAGGGATCTGATTATTGTTGTTGTAACCACTCCACTACTCTATATTTGTTTAAAATATATTGGCAAACTGTTCCTTGTGGCTTTGGGGCTATTATGGTTTTTCTATCCTGACTCTTCCAATGTGTTTGGATACGGATTAACTGTCGCTTATTTCTTTTTCAGTCTTGGCGGATTTGTCTGCATTGAAAAAGTAAATATTATTCTCTTTTTCAGAAAACAGAAATACTTACTTTATTCGATTTATATTTCCTGTTCAATATACTTATTCCTGCATCTGCTTCCTTATATTGATTCTCTCTACACAGGGGGACATTCATTCACCGGTGTTGCCGGCTACATATATAAACTAATGACGCCTATCGGAATTTTGTGTTTTTTATCAGTAGCCGATCAAATTGTGATATCAAAAATTATAAATCCATCTAAATTTCTGTCCAAGATCGCATTCTTTATCTACGTCGGGCATGCCTTAATCCAGAGGTATTTCATGGAGTTCTTATGGAAATTTCTATATCCAAACACTAATCTACAAACCTTAGGATTCTACATCTTGTCATTCTTACTCCTTGTGGCAATGATTATTGTAACATATATAGCGATGCAGAAAGTTTGTCCACGTTTTCTCCGACTCCTATCGGGAGGCCGAAGTTCGTTATAATTGACATGCGCCGAGATTTAATCATCCTTGTTATTGTGTTAATGACCTCCGTCCTGTACTCTTGCAGCAGACGCCATCGGGGTGAGGTCAAGGGGGGCAACAAAGTTGTTCATCTTAGCCTCGACGATGTTGAGGTATTTGGCGATCTAATAAGGCATCAGCAGGATTATGACACCCTTTTTCAGCATCCGCTGATGGCTTTTCTGCTGGAATTACACCGCGAACATGGTATTCGCATCACACTCTACACCTACGAATATTATGGCAACGGCGACATATATGTCGGCATTGATGAGATGCCGCTGAAATTCCGCGATGACTTCCGAAAATCCGCTGACTGGCTCAGAATCGGATTCCACAGCCCGCGGGCCAAGTTTGACAGTCTCGTCACAGTGGCTGATTTCAAAAATTCATATTACAACGTCAATTCGGCCATTGCTCGATTTGCCGATTCGTCAATGGTCGCCTCTACGCTAAGGCTCCACTATTTCTTTGCACCTGATTCGCTTTTAAATGCCTTGACCGGTGTAAGGACTCTTCTTTGCGCCGACGATAGCAATCTCGTGTCATATAATCTCTCGGCATCAGAGTCCAGGGCTGTATGTAATGGAGGAACAATCGTTAAAAAAAATATTTCTTACATAAGGACTGACTTGAGATTAGATGATAATTTCGGAGTCCCGGGAGATCTGAGGCACCTTGATAATGTTGATACTCTCGTGGTGTTCACTCACGAATGGAAGTTATGGCATAAGCCCGAAACCGACAGTACACGAAGTTTACTCGGGAAATTCAAGATCCGGGCTTCAGAAATTGTCAATCGGAAATTATTTAAAGAAACTGTTAAACGTCTCAATGAATCAGGATATGACTTCTCATTCCTTGAATAAAGACAGATTAAAAAGATATTTTGACGTTTCTGTGCCTGTAACCACGTGCAATCTGCGATGTAGTTATTGTTACGCAACTCAACTTCGCGTCACGCCGGCAAAGTTGAAGCCGCTTCCGTATAGTCTATCTCATATCCGTAAAGCACTCTCACGCGAGCGCTTGGGAGGAACGTGCCTGTTCAACTTATGCGGGGCGGGGGAAACTCTTTTGGCTCCATACATAGTGGAGCTAACGCGTGAAATGCTCGAGGAGGGGCATTATGTCATGCTTGTGACAAACGGATTGCCGACAAAGCGTATCAAAGAGTTGACAGAGGATATTCCTGTTGAGCTACGAAAGCACCTGATTCTCAAGATTTCGTTTCACTTTATGGAGTTAAAGTCGAAAGGTCTCCTTGAAGAATATTTTGCCAATATCCGTCTCGTAGAACACAGTGGCATTTCGTTTACGGTGGAACTGACTCCCTCAGATGATCAAATTCCATACATTGACGAGATTAAGGCGTTATGCCTCAAAAATCTTGGGGCACTTTGCCATATAACGGTGGCACGAGATGAAAGTAAGCCAGGGGTTCCTATACTTTCCGCACTCTCGCGCGAGGAGTATGTCAAGGTGTGGGGTCAGTTCGACTCTCCTCTGTTTGACTTCAAGATGCAGATATTTGGGGAACCGCGTAAGGAGTTTTGCTATAATGGACTATGGGGCGGATGCATCGTTTTGGAGACTGGCTCAATTTCGCAATGTTACCGTTTAAAACCAACAAGAATTTTTGATAATACTTCGGCTCCCATTGATTTCTGCCCGGCAGGGGATTGTGAAAAGTCTCATTGCCATAATGGACACTCGTGGCTTACGCTCGGGGTTATTCCTGAACTTGTAACCCCAACATATCTGGAAATACGCGACCGTGTCACCGTGGATGGCCGCCATTGGGTGGGAGAAGAGATGCGCCAGTTTCTCAGCCAGAAGTTGGCTGAGAATAACGAGCAACTGACAGCTCGTGATAAACGGCAGGTCAGGATTAAAAACCGCTTCAATAACACGTTTTATTCACTTAAAAAAAGTATTTCCGGTTTGATTCATAGAAGGTGATGAGTTTCGATGAAAAAATAGTACAACTTCGGCAGCTAATCTCCGATTCCATCAAGCCTCTCTTGAGTGAGAGGGTTATCATAGCCGATGCACCATATTATGATAATATCGGTGACATATTGATATGGCGAAGTGCAGTGGATTTCCTACGTGAAAACGGCATTAAACTGTTGCATAGTTACGGCGCAGGTTACTTCCCTTTTCCTTCTCTTGATAAAGATATTACTATCATACTTACAGGTGGAGGCAACTTCGGAGATTTATGGCGGGTATTCCAGGCTACCAGACTCGAAATCATTGCCAGCTATCCGGAGAATAGGATTGTGATGCTTCCACAGTCAATCTTCTATCAGGAAGAAGGCCTAATAGAAAAGGATTCCGAATTGATGGCCCGTCACCCCGATCTGCATCTTTTTGCCCGCGATCAAGCAAGTTATGACATTCTTTCAAGGCACTTCAATCGTAATCATATCTATCTTGCTCCGGATATGGCATTCTGCATTGATACCCGGCTATTGGATCGGTATCGCCATCGTGACATAGGCAAAACCCTTTTTCTGCTCCGATCCGATAAAGAACTTTCTCAAGATGCGCCGAATGTTATGCAAGAGGCCGACGTGACATCTGACTGGCCGATACCTGAAAAGATTGAGCGCATTATACGCAATCTCAAGAGAGCAAGAAGAATTTCAATGGATTTACGACGCTACGGTGTCCCCACCGGGATTGTTGAAAGTGCGATCGAAATTTGTGGAAACAGATTCATCCGGGATTCTTTGACGATAAAAGGATGTGAATTTCTGGAACCATTCTCGCGCATTGTCACCACTCGCCTTCACACGATGATTCTCTCAGTACTTCTACATAAGCCGGTGGAGTACATTGATAACACATACTGCAAACTATCAGCCTTTGCCGAAACTTGGCTTCATGATTTACCCGAGGTAAAAGCCTATGGAAGAAATTAAAGTATCGGTAATTGTTCCCATCTACGAAGTAGAGCGATACATTGAGAGGTGTGCCCGCTCGCTTTTCGAGCAAACCATGCTCAGCGATATCGAATTTATTTTCGTCGATGATTGCACCCCTGACCGGAGTGTCGAAATTTTGCGGGAAACTCTTAAAGAATATCCGCAACGGTATTCACAGGTAACTATACTTGGGCATTCCGCGAATAAAGGGTTAGGAGCAACACGCAAAACGGGAGTTCGTGCCGCTCGCGGTGAGTTTATAATCCATTGCGATAGCGACGACTGGGTCGAGCCGGATATGTACCGACTGATGTATGACGAGGCGAAACGCACCGACTCTGATATTGTGGTTTGCAACTATATAAATGAATATCAAGACAATTCAGAAACGGTAATTCAGGATTTTAATCCTGTCAAGCGTAATCAACTGATTGATTTGCTTGAATGGCGACTTCATTGTATGGTTTGGATGAGAATGTTCCGCCGCTCATTTTATGTTAAATTTGGATTGGACACTCCTAATGTCAACCACGGAGAAGATTATCCGGTTTCATTCTTAGCGCATGCGCTGAGTTCAACCGTGAGCTATTTACATGTACCGCTCTATCATTATAACCGAACAAACCAGGGAGCTATTACAGCTCGCACTTCAGAAAGAGATTATGATGATGCCATCGAGTCGTGGAACTATTTGAGAACTTTTATTTACTCTCAGCCAGTGGATAAAGAAATCAGGACAGTTCTCAACCGACGGCTTTCTGTAGTCAGAAATAAAATGCTGAGGCACAAGGAGATTTACGACATCAAACGGTGGCGTAACTTATGGCCCGATTTGAAACTCAAGGATTGCATAAACTTCCGGTCCAAGATATTAGAGATATTAGTGAGATTAAGACTGCATTTTATATTGCGGATATTCCTGAAGGACGATATCTCTTACAGAAAATCGCTTTAGAATGAAAGAAATAGCTATATCTGTGATTGTTCCGGTGTATGGAGTGGAACGATACATCGAGCGGTGCGTAAGATCTCTTTTCGCACAGACCATGACCGAAGGGGTAGAATTTATTTTTATAAATGACTGCACAAAAGACCGCAGTATCGAATTGTTGACATTCGTTATCGGTGAATATCCACAAGTCATGTCCCGGGTAAAGATAATAAATCATCACCGCAACCGTGGCCTTGCAGCCGCCCGACAGACCGGACTTGAAGCTTCCAAGGGGAAATATATCCTTCACCTGGATAGCGATGACTATTTCGAGCCTGAGATGCTTGAGTTGATGTATAAAGCAGCACTGGATAAAGATGCAGACGTTGTGGTGTCAGATTTTTTCATGTCTTTTAAAAAAGGTGATGAATATCAGGAGTGCCCACTGTATGACAGCAAGGAATCTATGTTCAAGAGTATTATAGCTCCTTGGAGATATGGAACAAAAACGGTAGGGTCGAGTGTGTGGAACAAGCTTATCAAGAGAAGCATCTGCATGGAACATAACATAAGCTCCATTGAGGGAATTAATTATGGCGAGGACTTCATCATTATCTCACAAATTTTGTATTATGCGGAAAAAATCACAAAAGTAGACAGGGCATTCGTGCATTATAATCAGCGAAACATCAGCTCGTATACTCACAATAAGTCGGCATCAAATATGCGCCAACGGCTTAAGTCGACAAACGTTATAGCCGATTTTCTATCGGTAGATTCTACAGCATACAATGACGCATTTGATGAGAGAAGATTTTACGAACTGCTAATAGCGATTGTAAACTGCAACTTAAAGGATCAGAGACAATTTCTTCAGCTCTATCCTTGGCTTGATTACGAGAAGCACCGGCATCTCGTACCGCAGCGCTGGAGGCTGCCTTACAAGATGGCCCTTCGCGGGCATGTTAGACTCTTCAACTGTATGCGTCTTGGTATAAAAGCTTGCGGATACATATACAAGACATTGAATTATATGATACAATGACTGTCAGCATTATAATCGTCAACTTTAATTCAGGGATGTTTTTAAATAATTGCCTGAAAAGTATTCTAAAAAATGTGAAAGTTGATTATGAGGTTATTGTCGTGGACAATTTCTCAACCGATAATTCTTTCACAGAGAGCCGAAAAAAGTTTGAAGGAATGCAGAACTATATTTTTGTCCAATTAGAGGAGAATCTGGGTTTTGCAAAAGCTAACAATATAGGTACAGAGTATGCTACCGGCGACTTTCTACATTTTTTGAATCCCGACACCTTATTACGATACGATATTGATGAATCATATCTTAAGGCTTTCCAAGACATCGGAAAAATATACGTCCATCTTCTTGAGAATCCTGACGGATGTATAGTCAATCGAGGTCACAGACTGCCACTTGTAGGCGTAATAATTAAGTCATTATATTCCGGTAATTACCCTAAGTGGCATCTCGGCGCATCGGTATTGGTTCACAAAAGAACATTCGAACTCATCGGAAAGTGGAACGAGTCGTATTGGATGTTCGCCGAAGATTTGGACCTGTTCTACAAGTGTTATCAGAAAAAGGTTGAAGTTGAAATTCTGCCATCAGTGGTTTATCATGCAGGTGGAGTGTCCTGTGTCAGTATCTGGTCTATGAAAGATAGAGAGAGGAAGGTCAACAAGTCATTCAGATTATTTTTCAAAATAAATAGTATCTATTGGCATTACCCGGTGCTAAGGGTTATGCTCGGAATGAATAAAATATTCAAGAATACCGGAATCTATAGTTTCAGCGAAAAATAAACTTACTCACCCGATCCTGGCTCGATTATGAAAAGCATAAGCATCTCGTAGCTCCCTACTGGAGACTTCCTTATAAATTTGCATTGCAAGGGAAGACAGGGAGGTTTGTTTTCCTAAGTAGCTAAGAAAAATTAAACGATATAATAACTCAGTTGCTTTGAAAGTATCTTAATATGATATATGCGGCTAATTTTGGCCATCTTGACCTTGTCTCTCAGTCGCTTAGCTCGCTAAGCTCCTTCGCTCCGCGGCCAACCTGTCTCAAAATTATCG
>JAAVFY010000055.1 GCA_014800515.1 Bacteroidales bacterium | reverse complement strand
CATCTTGACCTTGTCTCTCAGTCGCTTAGCTCGCTAAGCTCCTTCGCTCCGCGGCCAACCTGTCTCAAAATTATCGCGCATCTATCATATTATTAATTGTTCTTAGCTACTTACTTAATTATTCTTAGCTACTTACACACAAAAAATAACACAGCGACATGAACAACATATATATCCAACTTATCTGGGCCTATATCAAGATAGGTATCTTCGGATTCGGGGGTGGCTACGCCATGCTATCGCTTGTAGAGAAATCAGTGGTGGGTCCCGGATGGATAAGCGAAACAATGTTCACCGACATTGTAGCTATCTCTCAGATGACCCCGGGCCCTATCGGTATAAATTCCGCCACCTACATAGGATTCGTGGCTCCCGGCACAGTGGATCCGGCTTATTCAGGTGTAGGCTGGGGCCTGCTCGGAAGTGTCCTCGCCACACTTGCAGTAGTTTTGCCAAGTTTCTTCCTTGTGCTGTACAGCAGCCACTTCATCCGTCGTCATCACGAAAGCGGAGCCATAAAGGCTATCTTCAGCGGACTCCGCCCCGTAGTTGTGGGGTTGATCGCATCTGCCGCCATCATGCTTATGAATAAAGCCAATTTCAATCCCAACGGTATCAACTGGCAACTTTGGAGCAATGTGGCCATCTGCGCGGCAGCCTTCTGCCTTGTGTTCTTTCCAATCCCCTGGAAAGGGAAGAAAATCAAACTCCATCCTATTCTTGTGATCATCCTTGCCGGACTCACCGGCTATATAATATATTGAGACTATAAGCAGCATAATAACTCATACTTAAGTAGCTAAGAAAAATTAAACGATATAATAACTCAGTAGCTTTGAAAGTATCTTAATATGATATATACGACTAATTTTGGCCATCTTGACCTTGTCACTCAGTCGCTTAGCTCGCTAAGCACCTTCGCTCCGCGGCCAACCTGACTCAAAATTATCGCGCATCTATCATATTATTAATTTTTCTTAGCTACTTACCTATTGCGACCGAACAAAATGAAAGACAATCAAATATCCGACTCCGGCTTTGCACGCGAGGGAGATGAAGGCCGTTATCGCGAGGCCCTTGACTATCTCTATAGCCGCCTACCGATGTTCTCACGCACCGGGGGGGCTGCTTATAAACCCGGGCTTGAGACGAGTGAACGACTCGACAAATTCTTTTGTCATCCTCACCGAAGATTCAGGAGTATCCACATAGCCGGCACTAACGGAAAGGGAAGTTGCTCCCACACATTGGCAGCTATGCTCCAGGTTCAGGGCTATCGCACCGGTCTCTACACCTCACCTCATCTCGTAGACTTCCGCGAAAGAATAAGAGTAAACGGAGAGATGATTCCCAAAGAAGCGGTGACAGACTTCACCGATCGCTGGAAACAATCGGGCTATGAAGGAAGTCCGTCGTTCTTTGAACTCACAATGATGATGGCCTTCGACTGGTTTGCACGGGCAGGAGTGGAAATAGCAGTGATAGAAGTAGGAATGGGAGGTCGGCTTGACTCCACCAATATCATCACTCCTGAGGCTTGTGTCATCACCAATATCTCTCCGGATCATACTCAATTTCTTGGTGACACCCTCGAGAAGATAGCAGCAGAGAAAGCGGGCATCATCAAGAAAGCTATACCGGTGGTGGTCGGCGAGGCACAGGGAAGCGTGAGGGAAGTATTCCGCTCTGTCGCTGAAACCGTGGGAGCTCCGCTGACATTCGCCGATTCACCTATCCATCTGATGTCGGCCCACCGGCTTACAGAAGGAGGTTGGAAATGCAAGAGTGATCTTATCGGAGACTTCACAGCTACCCTTGCCGGAGATTATCAGGTGAAGAATATCAACACCGTGCTTTGTGCGGTTGATATGCTGAGAAAAACCGGTATCGAACTCAGCGATGAGAGCGTGAGACGCGGGTTTGCCGAAGTAGAGAGTCTCACCGGACTGCGCGGACGCTGGACTCGTCTTTCCGAACATCCGCTTGTAATATGTGACACGGGCCATAATGAGGCCGGGTTGACGAGCAATATGCGTCAGCTGAAAGAGATAATGGATGCCCGACACGGTTCTCGGCTTCAGATGGTTGTCGGGGTTGTAGCCGATAAAGATATCGAGCATATTCTTAATATTCTCCCGAAAGAAGCCAGCTATATCTTCTGCAATGCCAATATCCCCAGGGCACTTCCGGCCGCCGAACTTGCAAAACGAGCCGAAGCCGTGGGACTTTCAGGAAAAGTCATACCCTCAGTCAAAGAGGCATATTCTGCCGCGCTTGAAGAGGCCGGAGAGAATGATGTGGTGTATGTCGGCGGTTCTACTTTTGTAGTGGCAGACTTGTTGGCTTAGCGTTCATCTATAATACGCTGTCAACACCCCAGTGTAGCTGCGGACGCGATTAATCGCGTCCGCAGCTGTCGTCAGGACTCTTCTCCGGCTGAGGAGAGTAAGTCGGAGGAAAGTGTGCGGGAAGTACGTGCGCCCAACTCCCTAAGTCGTTCGGCACGAGCCACAAGACTCTGACTGCCCGACGCCAGGTCGCGCCGGCACTCCTCGTATGCTTTGTGGGCTCGTTGCAGCGACTGTTCTATGGCTGAGAAATCAGAAGTGAATTTCACAAATCTGTCGTATAGCAGTCCGCCGAGGCGCGCAATCTCCTGGGCATTCCGGTTTTGATTTTCCTGCCTCCACATCTGCGAGACAAGTTGCATCACCGAGAAAAGATGAGCCGGAGAGATGACAGTCACCTTGCGCTCGAAAGCATACTTCCAAAGATTGTCGTCAAGCGAGAATGCAAGACTCCATGCTCCTTCGTTTGGAATAAACATCAACACTTGGTCAGCACTCTTTGCAGAAATATTTTGATACTTCTTGGCCGCAAGTTCGTCAATATGACGTCTCACAGAAAGAAGATGTCGACGGGCGGCCGACGCTTTAGTCTCCTTGTCGGGAGCCTTATGCCAATCGATATATGCCGAGAGGGACACCTTGGAATCTATTATCAGAATCCGATTCTCCGGCAGTTTTACAAGTACGTCAGGACGTAGTCCTTTGCCCGTGTCGGTATCCCGGAAGGCAATCCCCGAATCATCAGAGGCAGCCTGCACCAAATAATGAATATCCCGCTTCATGCCGGCAGACTCAAGCAGAGTCTCAAGCACCATTTCGCCCCAGTCGCCCTGCACTTTGCTATCTCCCTTCAGAGCCGACGAAAGACTGCGTGCCTCCTCTCCGATTGAGACATTGAGTTGCATAAGACGTTCTATCTGGTCGGCAAGACTTCTTCTTGAAGCATTCTCATTCACGTATGAATCATTGACAGCCTTCCTGAACTCCGCTATCTGGTTGCGAAGCGGGTCAAGCATGGCATTCAACTGCTGAGTATTTGCATCGCGCAGAGAATCCGACTGATCTTTAAGCAGGTCTTCTGCCATATTACGAAACTCGGCGGCCGCAAGAGCCTGACGTTCCTGCGCCATACGATCAAGCCTCATTGTCAGCTCGGATATTTCCCGAAGTGCATCATCAAGTCTCTTTCGAGTGTATTCTAACTCTTCGGTAGCATTGACACGCATATCCCGTTTGCTGTCAGCCATATTACGCCATAGAAGTATGACCACTGTCAAAATGAGAACTACTACCAATCCTGATAATATCAAAATATAAGTCAGCATAATATAAGTAGCTAAGTAGCTAAGAAAAATTAAACGATATAATAACTCAGTAGCTTTGAAAGTATCTTAATATGATATATGCGGCTAATTTTGGCCATCCTGACCTTGTCACTCAGTCGCTTAGCTCGCTAAGCTCCTTCACTCCGCGGCCAACCTGACTCAAAATTATCGCGCATCTATCATATTATTAATTATTCTTAGCTACTTAGTTTCATTATAGCTTATCTTATCGGCCGTTGCGCGGGAAGGGGTATTATCTCGCCATCGGGAAACCGGGGGAAATCCAGAGGGTGGAGTCGGCGAGTACGAGCATCATTGAGACGGGGCAGGCGTCGGCTATGCGTTTCGCGCCTCGGCTTCCCATGGCCATGCAGGCTGTGGCGTAAGCGTCGGCCTCGGCACAGGTGGGTGCCACTACTGTGGCTGAGATTACGTCGGTCTGCACGGGGCGTCCGCTGGCGGGTGAGATGGTGTGGCCGTAATATCCTCCTTCGGTCTGCATCAAATTCCGATAGTTGCCGGAGGTTGCTACGGCATTACCACTCAGTTTTATTATACATTGCGATTCATGCACCACCTTATCGGGAGAGAATACGGGGCGGTCTACGGAGATAGTCCAGTCCCCTCGGGGCCCCTTTCCGTGGGTTGCCACCTCTCCCCCGATCTCTACAAGCCAGTCTTCCACTCCCTTGTGCAACAACATATCGCCTACAGCATCGCAGGCATAACCTTTGGCCACAGCAGAGAAATTAAATTGGATGCGCGGATCTTCTTTCACGAGCGTTCCGTCGGATGAGAGGTTGGTCTTACGCAATCCTACAAATTGCAAAATGGAGTCTACACGGGCTGTGTCAGCCGACGCTTTATGGCCCGGGCCGAATCCCCATGCCGTGATAAGCGGGGAGAGTGTAGGATCAAACATTCCGTTGCTCTGCTCACACACTCTGCGGGAAATCTGATATACCCGCATGAAATGGTTATCCACAGGTAGGGCCACTGTATCGTTGATTTTTGATACAAGAGAATTCTTATCGAACACTGACAGCGAACTCCCTACCTCCTCAAGAATCTTCAACACGGAGTCGCGCAAAGATTCAGGCCCCTTATAAGTCACATGAAAAGAGGTATTCCAAATCAGTCCTTCCTCACTGATATAATTCTTATTCTTTGCACACGATGTGACGCCTGCAAGAGACAGGACAACGACTGTAAGCGGGATAAAGAGAGATGTCAAAGACTGCTTTCGGCTTCGTAAGAAAAAGCAATTAAGTTTAATGGTAATCTTTTTGATGTTCCAAATCATTCCGGCCAATTCTTGCTCTGTCATATTTTAAAGGATGTTTGTCAATTCTATTTACAATGCAAAAATACCGAAAAATCGGGAGATCCCCGTAGCCACCGGATAAAAAATAAGGAAAAAGCCTGATACATATTAGAGGAAAGACACAAATATTTTGGAGGAAAGACACAAATATTTTGAGTAAAGATATAAATATTCAAAATAATTTATTAATTTAGCAGCGAAATCAAGACTCTACCCTTATGAAAGAATCCTTTATCTTTTTAGCTGACGGTTTCGAGGAGATCGAGGCTATCACTGTGATTGATGTGTTGCGTCGTGCCGGAATGCCGGTTAAGACTGTCTCTATCACGAGTTCGCTGCAAGTGACCGGAGCTCATGGTATGACTGTCACTGCTGACGCTATCTACGACAATACGCTTTTCAAAGAGCCGTCTTGGCTCATCCTTCCCGGCGGTCTGCCCGGTGCGGACAATCTGGCGGCTTTCGCTCCGCTCAACGGTCTTCTGAATCAGCAGGCTTCCTCTGAGTCTGGAAGAATCGCAGCCATCTGTGCTGCGCCGGCAGTGGTGTTGGGAGAAGCCGGCTTGCTCAAGGGAGAGAAAGCCACATGCTATCCCGGTTTTGAGGAGAAATTGAAGGATGCGGAGTATGTTGACCTGCCCGTGGTGGAAAGCGGAAAGTTTATTCTTGGCAACGGACCGGCCAATGCATTGGTGTGGGCACTGACAATCGTGAAGGTCGACAAAGGACCGAGAGTGGCCGAGGAAGTGGCAGCCGGAATGCTTTTCCACGAGAAAGCCGGCATTGATTCTGCCAATTTCTTCGGATAATCGACAAACTATCTCCCTGCCCCGCATCCGGAGAGGTGATATATCGCTCCACACAGATAAGATAGGGACGACACAGAGAACTCATATCGAATTAGAACATCCCCCGTGGAAATCTGAAAAAGACTCAATATTCAATGGCAAAAAAGAAAGACGTCAAGAAAAAAATTGCAGTAAATCCGGATAATCAGGAAGACACGGAGGTATCCGATAATTACTATGTG
>JAAVFY010000054.1 GCA_014800515.1 Bacteroidales bacterium | reverse complement strand
GGCTCAAGCCGTAATTCCAGTGCATATGAATGTGTATAAATTGTTAAATTTGCAGCATGAAAACATCGGAAGCATTCTGGATGTTCCTCCCTGCTGGTCTTGAGGAACTGTTTGAGATGGTAAGGTTTGAACGCACCGATCTGGCATATGACATATGGCTTGATGAGAAGAAAAAACTGTCGGACGAGGACTTCCGTAATCCGAATATCGTAGCGCGAGGTTACACTGATTACGTCACGATTCAGGATTATCCGTTACGTGGCCGTCCCGTATTCCTGCACATGCGTAAGAACAAGTGGTGGGACAAGAAGACCAATGAGATATTCTCCTACAATCTCGACCTCCCCAACGAGGAAGGCACACGACTCAGCGCCGAGTTCGTGGCTTTTTTAAAAGATGAAGGTGGAGACGACAGCGCTGTCGATTAAGCACATAGCGCAGATGTACGGTGTCAACGGCAAGCATTTTGCAGACTTATATCGCAATAAGATCAGCGGTTATGATCAATGGTGGGTGGATGAACTCAGTCTGGGGTTCTATTTCAACGCTGACAATATCGGTCCGTACATGAGCCTTGACGAGACATGCCTGAGCAACGGCGAGATATGGACTTTCCTGACCAATAAGGATGGCCACGCAGGCAAGGGAACACTTGCAGCAGCCATCCCGGGAACCAAAAGCGACGAAATCATATCTATTCTGACTGCTGCCATGGGAAAGTCGGTCAGACGCCGCGTCAAGGAAGTTACATGTGACCTGTCGCCATCGATGATGCTGATAGCGGAGGAGGTTTTCTACAATGCGTATGTAGTTAATGACCGTTTCCATGTGCAACAGGTGTATAATGAGGCTGTTGATGAAATTCGTATTGACATACGCAGACAACTTATCGCAGAAGAGAACAACCGCGACAAGTCACTGACTCCGCCGACATATTCCAACGGCGAGACTATGCGTCAGATCCTGGCGCGTAGCAAACACACCCTGATGATGTCACAGAATAAATGGAGTGATTTACAGCGTCATCGCATCAATATACTGTTCAAGCACTATCCGATACTCAAAAGTGCATACAATTTGGCAATGGAACTCAGGAGTATCTTCAACGCAAAAATCCCACCGACAAAGGCGATGGGGAGGATGAACAGATGGTATGAGAAGGTAATGGCTTTGGGAAACAATAATTTTCGCTCAGTCATCAAGACTTTCAAGAACCACGCCCCGACAATACTCAACTATTTCCGCCGTCGGGCTACGAATGCCTCTGCTGAGGCTTTCAACTCAAAAGTCAAAATCTTCCGTTCACAAATGAGAGGCGTTCGAGACCGCGATTTCTTTATCTTTCGGCTCGTCAAACTGTATGCCTGAATTTTAACACTATACTACCTCCCCTTTTAACAAATGCACTGGAATTACGGCTTGAGCCGAAAAAAGACCGAACACCGTCCTAAACTCAACAAATTTGTTGAGTTCGACATCCCTGAAGAGGCAAAGGAAATCATCAACCGCTACAAGGGAGAGGATGGTTTTATAACGCTCACCAAGTATCAGAAGAAATCATACTGCCACTACTTCTTTAATAAAAATATGCCAAAAATCGCAGAGTTAGCAGGGATAAAGAATCTTATCTACTACTCAGCCCGAAAATCATTCAGTCAACACGCCTTTGACCTTGGTATCAGTACCAGTGTTATTGACTTCATTCTGGGCCACAGAGTGGATAAGGGAGGGACATCTCTCTATTCATACATCTCCGTAACTCCGATAATGGCCACAAATGCAGTGCGTCAAGTGTTGGATAACCTAAAATAAAGTGTTATCTTTGCATCGTCAATAAGGTTTTCCATACTTGGAATTTTATTGGTTTGACTTTGGTGGTGGGGTGGTTCCCACCACCTTTTTTTACTCTCAACTCAAGTATCATGTACACAACTGAATCTCCTAAAATTGATTTTGACAAATATGATGAGCCGAGGCTCCACATGGAGCGCCTGATGAAGGCTCCTCTTGTTGACTTTGACATTTCAATCCGGATTCTCATACCTCTTGATGAAGCAGGCATCCGTACGCTCGGAGACCTCACACGGCAGACTAAGGAGGGTCTACGGAAGATTAACCTACTCGGCAAGCTCTCCATTGATAAGTTGGAGAGCTTTCTTGCGTATCACCGACTATCACTGGCACAATAAAAAAGGCTGTCATCACGACAGCCCTGAAGCGTCACACATCATCAAATTCACGTCATCGACGCTCCAATAATATTACTAAAGACATACTCTAAAGTTCAGATACAGAGAGCCGCGTTTCACAACGAGGCTCTCTTAGTTAATCAACATTATTAAAACAACTTCCTTATGGCAGATATAATGGGTATTCGGAAGATCCATACAATAGCGATACCTAACATCCCGACAAGATACCAGAAGGCCTCAAGCCTGATCATCTCCCATGTTGAGGGAGAACGCTCCACATAGACTGGCTCTGGATATGGGACTGGAATCTCTCGGACGCTGTTAGATGTGTTATTGGATTGAGTCTCTTTCACAGGCACGGACACCTCTGCTTGCATCTTCTGAGGTTTATTCCTGATAGAGTGGCCAAGAGTGCCATCTACATTAATCCAAGCGTCAGACTCAGCGAGAGATGTCTCAACGTGGCTTGTACTATCCTTTATCACTTGTGATAAAGATTCTTCCGGAATAGCAACTTCTACAACCACCGTATCAATTCTGACGGTCTCAATGTATTCAGTCCTGACGCTATCCGTATTGGTGACAATAACAGGCGTGGAAGGTAACGCACTCTTGGATGTCTTACACGCGGTCAGACCGAGTGCCAGGATGATGAGTATTGATGTTAAAGCTTTCATGTTGATGTTAAAGCTTTCATGTCTTAGAGATTTTTATATTCCTCCTTTGCATTGAAGCCGGGACATGGCTTTTTTGCAAATTCGTTATGTCCGTGGATAGTGGCTTTGGGATAACGCTGCTTCAACTCCTTAAGGAGTTTGAGGATAGCCGTTTTCTGAGCCGGGGTTCGGGTATCAAGACCCGTTTTCTGCCAATCCTTGACAGACCGAGGTGGACAACCACCACAATAGCATATACCAATAGATATTGTGTTGTGTCCGACCGTATGGGCCCCCGTTAGGTTCTCATCACGACCTTTGAAGATATTTCCATCTACATCTATATACCAATGATAGCCGATGTCTGACCATCCTTTTGCAAGGTGCATCTGCCTAATCTGCTCTACTGTGAAATTCTCTCCCTGAGGAGTGGCAGAATAATGTACGATTATTTCCTTGATATTTCGAGGATTGGTGGACGGGATCTTACCAAGAGCCGCCCAAGTCTTGACACCTACAATACCATCGACAGAGAGATTGTGAGCCTTCTGAAACTCTCTAACAGCCTCTTCAGTAAGAACTCCGAAGATTCCGTCGGCGATGAGATTCAGTTTCTTTTGCAGAGTCTTGACATCTTCACCTCTGCTCCCTTTTTTAAGTGTAGTCATATATAGATAGATTTTGTTGATCTCTATTATTCCGGATGCTCAAAAACTTCTGTTACAAGTTTTGAGTTTGGCGGTTGTCTACCATCCGGGTCATTACAGTAGGATTTCTCGCAACGCCAACGCCTGTAATAATCTTTCTTCCGGCGCTCTTCATCACGCTCTATCGTAACTTTGATAATCTCATCCTTGGCATCATTGAGCAAATCTTGAACACGATTTACTTCCTGTTCCGAAGTATAAACCTTTTCTGTAAGATTCCGTATCTGTATAGTCTTATCGCGAATTTCATCTTCTTTGGCGTTGAGAGCATGATTCAGATCTGAAATTCGTTGAGAGTGCTCAATCTCCGTCCTATTGTAGTTTTCAATTATCTCGTGCAGATGATTGACCCGCTCCTTTTCAAAATCAAGTTTTGCTTTCTCAACATTGATTTCAGACAGTTTTGCCTCAGATTCTTTCAAGCGTTTATTCTGCTTGCGATAGAACCATACCCCTACGCCTCCGAACACAGTCAGTACGGAACTTAGTGTGCCAAATGCCGTTGTCAGTTGTGCAAAATCAATCATGGCAAATATCCTTTAGCTTTTTAATTTTTGCCCAAAAGTAAAGCATAGAATCTTTAGTTCCGCAAATCATTGAAAATTCTGATTTTGAAAATTGGTGTAACTCACGCAATCATAGAGGATTGATAAAAAAGCGAGATGATATAGGTTGTTACGGCCTACACCATCTCTAGGTTGCTTACAAAATATTATTCCTGAGAAAAAAGCTCTTATTCTATGGTAAAGTTTTCTCCTCTAACCATTAATCCAATCAAAAAAGTGTACTGTCTCACTATCCTTAAGGTGACAGGGCTGTGGTGGGTTCTTCCGTGCCCATGCCTTGATGGTGGAAAGTTTGAAAGCACGTAGGTTCTCCCAAATTGTCTTTCCTGTATCCCAGGGCACATAGGTGTGGTCAACGGTCCCCGGCGACTCTATCGCGGTGCCTGTCTCCGGATCTGTCACGTATGATGACCGATAGAGCTGCCTCCACGGATGTTTCACCGCCAGCAAATGAAGATTGCCGTACAGACCGCTTGCCCGCTGAATGGCGATCCGTTCAGCATCCCTCTCAAACCCTGAAGTATCTCCCCTTTCGAGAATGATTCTGACGAGATTGGGGGCAAAGAGAGTTATAATCTCCTCGATCGTGCGGAAAGTCCGGTCAAAATCTACAACCCCGTGACAGACACGGTAAGATTGCGTCTTTTTATCCCAACGTACACGAACGTCAAAATACCGCACGCCGGCCTCCAACTGTTCCGCTATGGACAAACCCTGCGTCCTCCATGCGAATGAGAGACACTCAAGCCAACGGCGGCGCGCCGGCAGATAGGTTAATGAATCATGCGATGCTATCATATAAATATTTTATTCGGGTTTATTCTCTTCCGTCTCATTCACTTCAACCGATCCATCCCCGGCTTCCTCCGGATCCGAAGCCGCCGAATACGTGGTCTCCGAGGTCGTATAACTGAACTGTCTCCGTAATGCCGACATCGTGCCGTCACCTTTAAGGGTATACACCATCTGCGTATGCCCGTTGCCAAGCAATACTATCATCTGAGTCTTTGTCACATAAAGTATCAGATCATCGCCCAGAAAATCACCTGCCGTGAACTGATTGAAATTCGACAGCCCCGCAAGAGTCTGCAAAGCCATCGACGGCCATACCCTCGGGATACGAAACGTCGCTTCCGGTACACCCCGGTATT